>NZ_JBHIKW010000017.1:0-65849 GCF_042138895.1 Cedecea selenatireducens
TTAGGGTGAGGGTTGGTCTTACCCACGCATCCACGTTCTGATCCCATCCAGGAACATCTGGGTGGAAATCATCACCAGCACCAGCCCCATCAGGCGCTCAAGGGCGTTAACCCCTTTCTCACCCAACAGGCGCAGGAACAGGGAAGATTGCAGCAGAATGGCGACGGTACCGCCCCAGGCCAGCATCAGCGCGGCGACTAAATGGCTCATTTGGTTTGGGTACTGGTGAGACAGCAGCATCAGCGTGGCGAGCAGTGAAGGGCCGGCAACCAGCGGGATCGCCAGCGGCACGATAAACGGCTCTTCCCCGGCGGGTAAACCGGAAGAACTACCTTCCTGGCCTGGGAAAATCATCTTAATGGCGATAAGGAACAGAATAATGCCGCCTGAAATCGACACGGTTTCAGCCCGCAAATTCAGGAAACCAAGAATTTTTTCCCCGGCAAACAGGAAGATAAGCATCAGCAGCAGAGCAATAAGCAGTTCGCGGATCATAATGGCCCGGCGACGCTTTGGCTCCGTGTGTTTCAGCACCGACATAAAGATTGGCAAGTTGCCCAGCGGGTCCATAATCAGGATCAGGAGCACCGCGGCGGATATGATTTCAGTCATCTGTTTTCCCCAAAATCTGGCAAGTAGTTTCTATTAATAAGCTTTGTTTCTGACACGGCGGATATCATTGATTAATTTCACTTGCGACTTTGGCTGCATTTTGTAAGGTGGAGTGATGTTCTGGCTCACTGCCAGCGCTTACACACGCAATCATCTCTGCAGGATTAAGTCGCTATGAAAAATGTTGGTTTTATTGGCTGGCGCGGTATGGTCGGCTCTGTGCTCATGCAACGCATGGTGGAAGAGCGCGATTTTGACGCCATTCGTCCGGTTTTCTTCTCCACTTCCCAGCTTGGGCAGGCAGCCCCTACGTTTGCCGGCACCACCGGCGGTACACTGCAGGACGCATTTGATCTGGAAGCGCTGAAGGCGCTGGATATCATAGTGACCTGCCAGGGCGGCGATTATACCAACGAAATCTATCCAAAGCTCCGTGAAAGCGGCTGGCAAGGTTACTGGATTGACGCAGCTTCTTCTCTACGCATGAAAGATGACGCGATTATTATCCTCGACCCGGTCAACCAGCACGTCATTCAGGAAGGCCTGAACAAAGGCGTCAAAACCTTCGTTGGCGGCAACTGCACCGTAAGCTTAATGCTGATGTCCCTCGGCGGCCTGTTTGCCCACGACCTCGTTGACTGGGTTTCCGTGGCGACTTACCAGGCTGCGTCCGGCGGCGGCGCGCGTCATATGCGTGAACTGCTGAACCAAATGGGCCAGCTTTATGGCGAAGTCTCTACCGAGCTGGCGAACCCGGCTTCCGCGATTCTGGATATCGAACGTAAGGTCACCGAGCTTGGCCGCAGCGGTAAGCTGCCGGTGGATAACTTCGGCGTGCCGCTGGCCGGCAGTCTGATTCCGTGGATCGACAAGCAGCTCGACAACGGCCAGAGCCGTGAAGAGTGGAAAGGCCAGGCAGAGACCAACAAAATTCTTGCGACTTCAACCGCTATCCCGGTTGACGGCCTGTGCGTGCGCGTAGGCGCGCTGCGCTGCCACAGCCAGGCGTTTACCATCAAGCTGAAGAAAGACGTTTCTATCCCAACCGTGGAAGAGCTGCTGGCCGCGCACAATCCGTGGGCGAAAGTGGTGCCAAACGATCGTGAGATTACCATGCGTGAGCTGACGCCTGCTGCGGTAACCGGCACGCTGTCAACGCCCGTTGGCCGCCTGCGTAAGCTGAACATGGGGCCGGAGTACCTCTCTGCGTTCACCGTCGGTGACCAGCTGCTGTGGGGCGCCGCCGAGCCGCTGCGCAGAATGCTGCGGTCGCTCGCATAATTACACTTATTTAACTGAGGGGCCTTATGGCCTCTCTTTTTTTGCCTGCAATTTAAGGTACAACGAAAGTCATTAATTTATTTCACGAGGAGCCAGGAAAGCGTTGGCTATGCTTAAGTCATCACGCGTCTGCGTTTTGGCGAGTATTGGGCGAACCGGCTGACAGGAGTTAAGCGCCGTTCGTCAGGTCAATGATAAGTGTCGTACCCGCGCGGCGGCGTAGCGCAGGTTGTTGGTGACACATAAAAAAGGAAAATGCCATGTCTGTTCTGCCGGAAAGAGACGTGATCAATGCGCTAATTGCGGGTCATTTTGCCGATCCGTTTTCCCTGCTGGGGATGCACCAAACGGACGCCGGGCTTGAAGTCCGTGCGCTGCTGCCTGACGCCACTGAAGTCTGGGTTATCGAACCAAAAACCGGGCGAAAAGTTGGCCAGCTCGAGTGCCTCGATTCCCGGGGTTTCTTTTGTGGGCTGATTCCTCGCCGTAAAAATGCCTTTCGCTACCAGCTTGCCGTTGTCTGGCACGGTCAGGAAAACCTGATTGACGATCCCTATCGTTTTGGCCCGCTGATTCAGGAGCTGGACAGCTGGCTGCTTTCCGAAGGCACGCATCTACGCCCCTATGAAACGCTGGGTGCGCATGCTGACACGATGGACGGCGTGACCGGAACGCGCTTCTCTATTTGGGCACCGAACGCCCGAAGAGTCTCCGTCGTGGGTCAGTTTAACTACTGGGACGGCCGCCGCCACCCGATGCGGCTGCGCAAAGAAAGCGGCATTTGGGAGCTGTTTATCCCCGGCGCGCACAACGGACAGCTGTATAAATTCGAGCTGCTGGATGCCGATGGGCACCTGCGTATTAAGGCCGACCCGTACGCTTTTGAAGCGCAGATGCGCCCCGAAACGGCTTCTCTTATCTGCGGCCTGCCGGAGAAAACCACGCTCAGCCCCGAGCGGCAGAAAGCCAACGGCTTTGACCAGCCCATCTCAATCTATGAGGTTCATCTCGGCTCCTGGCGTCGCCATACCGACAATAACTTCTGGCTCAGCTACCGCGAGCTGGCGGAGCAGCTGATCCCCTACGTCAAAGAAATGGGATTCACCCATCTCGAACTGCTGCCGGTCAACGAGCATCCGTTTGACGGCAGCTGGGGCTATCAGCCGCAAGGGCTTTACGCCCCGACGCGCCGTTTTGGCACGCGCGACGACTTCCTCTACTTCCTGCAAACGGCCCACGAAGCCGGGCTTAATGTTTTGCTGGACTGGGTGCCGGGCCATTTCCCGACGGATGACGCGGGGCTGGCTAAGTTCGACGGCACCTCGTTGTATGAACATGGCGACCCGCGTGAGGGCTATCACCAGGACTGGAACACGCTGATTTACAACTATGGCCGCCGTGAAGTCTGTAACTATCTGGTGGGCAACGCGCTCTACTGGATTGAACGTTTTGGCATTGACGGCCTGCGCGTGGATGCCGTCGCCTCGATGATTTACCGCGACTACAGCCGGGAAAAAGGCGAGTGGGTTCCGAACGAGTACGGCGGCCGCGAAAATCTGGAAGCGATTGAATTTCTGCGCAATACCAACCGCATCATCGGGGAGCAAACGCCGGGCGCGGTGACGATGGCGGAAGAGTCCACCGATTTTGCCGGCGTCTCTCGCCCGCCGAGCATGGGAGGGCTGGGGTTCTGGTTTAAGTGGAACCTGGGCTGGATGCACGACACGCTCGACTACATGAAGCTGGACCCGGTTTACCGCCAGTATCACCACGACAAAATGACCTTCGGGATGCTGTACAACGGCACCGAAAACTTTGTCCTGCCGCTTTCGCACGATGAAGTCGTGCACGGCAAAAAATCGATTCTCGACCGCATGCCGGGAGATGCCTGGCAGAGGTTCGCTAACCTGCGCGCTTACTACGGCTGGATGTGGGCATTTCCGGGCAAAAAGCTGCTGTTTATGGGCAACGAGTTTGCCCAGGGGCGCGAATGGAACCACGACAGCAGCCTTGACTGGCATCTCCTGCAGGGCGGGGATAACTGGCACCACGGCGTGCAGCGCCTTGTACGCGATCTGAACCATACCTACCGGCGACACGCGGCGCTGCATCAAATGGATTTTGACGACTACGGCTTTGAATGGCTGGTGGTGGAGGACAAGGCGAATTCGGTCTTTATTTTCGTGCGCCGTGACGCCGAGGGCAACGAGGTCATCGTTGCCAGCAACTTTACGCCGATACCTCGCTACCATTACCGCTTCGGCATCAACCAGCCGGGGCGCTGGCGTGAAGAGCTGAATACCGACTCGATGCATTATCACGGCAGTAACGCCGGCAACAGCGGCACGGTGCGCAGCGAGGCGGTGCCAAGCCACGGTCGCGATCATTCGCTCTCTATCACGTTGCCGCCGCTGTCTACCCTCTGGCTGATCCGGGAGGGCGATGCATGACGCAGCTGACGCAAGGTAGCCCGGCTCCCTTTGGGGCGTATTACGACGGCAAGGGCGTTAACTTCACCCTTTATTCGGTGCATGCCGAAAAGGTCGAGCTGTGCCTGTTTGATGAACACGGACACGAAAAGCGCTACGACATGCCCTCGCGCTCGGGAGACATCTGGCATGGCTATCTGCCGGAAGGTAAACCGGGGCTGCTCTACGGCTACCGGGTTCACGGGCCGTGGGAGCCTGAAAATGGCCATCGCTTTAATCCTGCGAAGCTGCTGCTCGATCCCTGCGCTCGCGTGGTGGTGGGCGGGGCCGAAGATCATCCGCATTTTCACTGCGGCTATGATGAACCCAACCTCGAGGACAGTGCCCCGCACATGGCCAAGTGCGTGGTGGTCAGGGAAAAATTTGACTGGGAAGACGATCGGCCGCTTCGAACGCCGTGGGGCAACACGGTTATCTATGAAGCCCACGTTCGCGGGCTGACGCTGCTTCATCCCGGCATCCCGGAAGAGCAGCGCGGGACTTATGCGGCGCTGGGGCACCCGGTGATGACTGATTACTTCAAACGGCTGGGGATCACGGCGCTTGAGCTGCTGCCCGTGGCGCACTTCGTTACCGAGCCCCGCATTTCGCAGTTGGGGCTGAGTAACTACTGGGGCTACAACCCTCGCGCTTTCTATGCCGTTGAAAGTTACTACGCGATAGACCAGAACCCCCACAACGCGGCCAACGAGCTAAGAGGCGCCATCAAAGCGCTGCACAAGGCCGGGATTGAAGTGATCCTCGACATTGTCCTGAACCACAGCGCGGAGCTGGACAAGGACGGCCCAACCCTGTCGCTGAGCGGAATCGACAACCGTAGCTATTATTGGTTAATGGACAACGGCGATTACCAGAACTGGACCGGCTGCGGAAATACCCTGAACCTCAGCACGCCGGGCGTGGTGGCCCAGATGACGGACTGTCTGCGTTACTGGGTAGACAGCTTCCACGTGGACGGTTTCCGTTTTGATCTGGCCTCGGTGATGGGGCGCACGCCGGAATTTCGGCAGGATGCGCCGCTGTTTGAGGCGATCAAAAACGATCCTCACCTGTCGCAGGTGAAGCTTATCGCCGAGCCCTGGGATATCGGTCAGGGGGGTTACCAGGTCGGCAATTTCCCACCGCTGTTCGCCGAATGGAACGATCATTTCAGGGACGGGATGCGTCGCTTCTGGCTCCAGCAGGATCTCTCTTTGGGCGGGTTCGCCTGCCGCTTTGCCGGCTCGAGCGACGTTTATCGCCATGGCGAAAGGTTACCCTCCACCAGCATTAATTTAATTACCGCTCATGATGGTTTTACGCTGCGGGATTGCGTAAGTTTTAACCAGAAACATAACGAAGCCAACGGCGAAGATAATCGCGACGGCACCAACAGCAACTTTAGTAATAACTATGGTTTTGAAGGGCTTGAAGCCAACCTGATTACCAAGGAACGGCGTCGGGACAGCGTGCATGCGCTGCTGACCACGCTGCTGCTCTCGCAGGGAACGCCGATGCTGCTGGCCGGGGATGAGCACGGGCATAGCCAGCACGGCAACAATAACGCCTACTGCCAGGACAACGTGCTGACCTGGCTTGACTGGGAGCAGGGAAACGACGGGTTAACCACCTTTACGGCGGCGCTCCTTCACCTGCGGCAGGCTATCCCGGCGCTGACCGCCAACCGCTGGTGGGAAGAGGGCGACGACAACGTTCGCTGGCTGAATAAAGAGGCGCAGCCCCTGAGCGCCGATGAGTGGCAAAACGGGGTCCACCGCCTGCAAATCCAGCTGTCCGATCGCTGGCTTATCGCTATTAACGCGACCGAAGAAGTTGCGGACATCGTTCTACCTGAGGGGGAATGGCACGCCGTTCCTCCGTTTGCCGGAGAGGACAACCCGGTCGTGATGGTTGTATGGCATGGTCCCGCGCACGGAGTCTGCGTGTTCCACAAGTCATGAAAAAGGAGTTCGTTATGGTCAGGTTTGAGAAAAACGATCCGCTGATGCTGGCCCGCCAGCTGCCCATCAAATCCGTTGCGTTAATTCTGGCGGGTGGCCGCGGGACTCGACTGAAGGATCTCACGTCGACGCGCGCCAAGCCTGCGGTCCACTTTGGCGGCAAGTTCCGCATTATTGATTTTGCGCTATCCAACTGCATCAACTCCGGCATTCGCCGCATTGGGGTGATTACTCAGTATCAATCACACACCCTGGTGCAGCATATCCAGCGCGGCTGGTCTTTCTTTAGCGAAGAGATGAACGAGTTTGTTGATTTGCTGCCCGCCCAGCAGCGCGTACACGGTGAAAACTGGTATCGCGGAACGGCCGATGCCGTGACCCAGAACCTCGATATTATCCGCCGCTATAACGCCGAGTACGTGGTGATCCTCGCCGGGGACCACATCTACAAGCAGGACTACTCGCGCATGCTTATCGACCACGTTGAGAAAGGCGCGCGCTGTACCGTCGCCTGTATGCCGGTGCCGGTGCATGAAGCTTCGGCGTTTGGCGTTATGGCGGTGGACGTTGACGAAAAAATTATCGCTTTCGTGGAGAAGCCGGAAAACCCGCCAACCATGCCAAACGACAGCAGCAGGTCTCTGGCAAGCATGGGGATCTACATCTTTGACGCCGATTACTTGTTCAGGCTGCTGGAAGAAGACGATCGGGATGAAAACTCCAGCCATGACTTTGGCAAAGATATCATTCCGAAAATCACCCTGGCGGGCGAAGCTTACGCCCACCCGTTCCCGCTCTCCTGCGTGCAGTCCGATCCTAACGCCGAGCCCTACTGGCGCGACGTCGGAACGCTGGAAGCCTACTGGAAAGCGAACCTCGATCTGGCTTCGGTGATGCCCGAGCTGGATATGTATGACCAGGCCTGGCCGATCCGTACCCATATGGAGCCGCTGCCGCCCGCCAAGTTCGTCCAGGATCGCTCCGGCAGCCACGGCATGACGCTGAACTCGCTGGTGTCCGGCGGCTGCATCATCTCTGGCTCGGTGGTCGTGCAGTCGGTGCTGTTTCCGCGCGTGCGCATCAACTCTTTTTGCAATATCGACTCGTCCGTTCTGCTGCCCGACGTCATCGTCGGACGCTCCTGTCGACTGCGTCGCTGCATCATCGACCGCGCTTGCATGATCCCGGAAGGGATGGTGGTAGGCGAAAATGCAGAAGAGGACGCTCGCCGTTTTTACCGCTCTGAAGAGGGCATTGTACTGGTCACGCGCGAGATGCTGGCGAAGCTGCAGGGCTAGCGCGAAGAAGATTGGCCTGCGCACGGCCATGCCGTGCGCGGTTATTTTATCGTTTGGCGCTGCCTGATGATCCAGACCGGCGCCGCGACTTTCCAAATGGGAGCGATAATGCAGGTCTTACATGTCTGTTCCGAGATGTTTCCTCTACTGAAGACAGGCGGCCTTGCGGATGTGCTGGGCGCTTTGCCGGCGGCGCAGATTGCCGGCGGCGTTGATACGCGCGTCCTGCTGCCCGCTTTTCCCGACGTTCGGCGGGGAATCGAAGATATTCAGGTAGTTGCCCATCGACAGACGTTCGCGGGCGACATGCGCCTGCTCTACGGCCACTATAACGGCGTTGGCGTTTACCTGATTGATGCGCCCCATCTCTATGAGCGCCCCGGAAGCCCGTACCACGACACCAATCAGTTTGCTTATCAGGACAACGTGCTGCGCTTTGCGCTGCTTGGCTGGGTCGGCGCGGAAATGGCCTGTGGGCTGGACCCCTTCTGGCACCCCGATATCGTGCATGCCCATGACTGGCATGCCGGGCTGGCACCGGCCTATCTGGCGGCGCGCGGGCGCCCTGCGAAGTCGGTGTTTACCGTGCATAACCTTGCCTATCAGGGCATGTTCTATGCACATCACTTAAGTGAAATCGATCTGCCGTGGTGGTTCTACGACATGAACGGGCTGGAGTTCCACGGCCAGATTTCGTACCTGAAGGCCGGACTTTTTTACGCCGATCATATTACCGCCGTCAGCCCTACCTATGCGCGTGAGATAACCGATCCGCACTTTGCCTACGGCATGGAAGGGCTTCTGCGCCAGCGCCAGCGTGAAGGGAAGCTGTCTGGCATTTTAAACGGCGTCGACGGCAAGATTTGGAATCCGGAAAGCGACCTGCTGCTGGCCTCGCGCTACACCCGCGACTCGCTGGAAGAGAAAGCTGAAAACAAACGTCAGCTGCAGGTGGCGATGGGGCTGAAGGTGAATGACAAAGTCCCGCTGTTCGCCGTGGTCAGCCGGTTAACCAGCCAAAAAGGGCTGGACCTGGTGCTTGAGGCGCTGCCCGGATTACTGGAGCAGGGCGGCCAGCTGGCGCTGCTGGGGGCTGGGGACTCTGTGCTGCAGGAAGGATTCCTGGCGGCGGCCGCCGAGCATCCCGGCCAGGTCGGCGTCCAGATTGGCTATCACGAGGCATTTTCCCACCGCATCATGGGCGGTGCCGATGTGATTTTAGTCCCGAGCCGCTTTGAGCCCTGCGGCTTAACCCAGCTCTACGGCCTGAAGTATGGCACCTTGCCGCTGGTGCGGCGAACCGGTGGCCTGGCCGACACCGTGTCGGATACTTCGCTGGAGAACCTGGCGGACGGTGTGGCAACCGGTTTTGTGTTTGAAGACAGTAATGCCTGGTCGCTGCTCCGCGCGATCCGGCGTGCTTTCGTGCTGTGGTCCCGTCCGTCACTGTGGCGTTTTGTGCAGCGGCAGGCGATGAATATGGATTTTAGCTGGCAGGTAGCGGCGCAGTCATACCGCGACCTTTATCAACGCTTGTTGTAATTACCCATACACCAGGAATCACTGATATGAATGCACCCTTTTCCTATGCATCACCCACGCTAAGCGTCGAGGCGCTGAAACACTCGATTGCCTATAAGCTGATGTTTACGGTGGGGAAAGACCCTGCCATCGCCAATAAACACGAATGGCTTAACGCCACGCTATTTGCCGTGCGAGACAGGCTGGTTGAACGCTGGCTGCGTTCCAACCGTGCCCAGCTCTCGCAGGAAGTTCGCCAGGTTTACTATCTGTCGATGGAGTTTCTTATCGGGCGCACGCTGTCGAACGCGCTGCTTTCTCTCGGTATTTATGAAGATGTGAAAAACGCCCTCGAAGAGATGGGACTTGATCTGGAAGAGTTGATTGACGAGGAGAACGACCCCGGCCTTGGCAACGGCGGTCTTGGCCGTCTCGCCGCCTGTTTCCTCGATTCGCTGGCGACCCTGGGGCTGCCGGGGCGCGGCTACGGCATTCGCTACGATTACGGCATGTTTAAGCAGAACATTGTTGATGGCCGTCAGAAAGAGTCGCCGGACTACTGGCTCGAATACGGTAACCCATGGGAGTTTAAGCGCCATAACACGCGCTATAAGGTGCGTTTTGGCGGACGAATTCAGCAGGAGGGGAAAAAAGCCCGCTGGGTCGAGACCGAAGAGATTCTTGCGGTGGCCTATGACCAGATTATCCCGGGCTATGACACCGACGCGACTAACACACTAAGGCTGTGGAACGCCCAGGCGAGTAGCGAGATCAATCTCGGTAAGTTTAATCAGGGCGATTACTTCGCGGCGGTGGAGGACAAAAACCATTCCGAGAACGTGTCCCGCGTGCTTTATCCAGATGACTCAACCTATTCGGGGCGCGAGCTGCGTCTGCGTCAGGAATACTTCCTGGTTTCATCAACCATGCAGGACATCCTTAGCCGCCACTATCAGCTGCATAAAACCTACGCCAATCTGGCAGAGAAAACGGCGATTCACCTGAACGACACGCACCCGGTGCTGTCGATTCCGGAGCTGATGCGGCTGCTGATTGACGAGCATAAGTTTGAGTGGGAAGAGGCGTTTGAGGTCACCTGCCAGGTGTTCTCATACACCAACCACACGCTGATGAGCGAGGCGCTGGAAACCTGGCCTGTAGACATGCTCGGCAAGATCCTGCCGCGCCATTTGCAGATAATCTTTGAGATTAACGACTACTTCATGAAGACGCTGCAGGAGCAGTACCCGAACGACACCGGGCTGCTGGGCAGAGCGTCTATCATCGATGAGTCCAACGGCAGGCGCGTGCGCATGGCCTGGCTTGCGGTGGTGGTCAGCCATAAGGTGAACGGCGTTTCCGAGCTGCACTCCAATCTGATGGTGCAGTCGCTGTTTGCCGACTTCGCCAGCATCTTCCCGATGCGCTTTAGCAACAAAACGAACGGCGTGACGCCTCGCCGCTGGCTGGCGCTCGCCAACCCTGCGCTGTCCGAAGTGCTGGACGAGAACATCGGCCAGACGTGGCGTACGGACCTGAGCCAGCTGAACGACCTGAAGCAGCACATTGATTACCCGACGGTGCATCAGGCGGTGCGCAAGGCCAAGCTCAGCAACAAAAAACGGCTGGCGACGTATATCGGGCAGCAGCTCAACGTGGTGGTTAGCCCGGATGCGCTGTTCGACGTGCAGATCAAACGTATTCACGAGTACAAGCGCCAGCTAATGAACGTGCTGCACGTAATAACCCGCTATAACCGCATCAAGGCCAATCCGGAGGCTGAATGGGTGCCGCGCGTGAACATTTTTGCGGGCAAAGCGGCGTCTGCCTACTACATGGCGAAGCACATCATTCATCTTATCAACGACGTCGCGGAGGTCATTAACAACGATCCGCAGGTGAAAGATAAGCTGAAAGTGGTGTTTATCCCCAACTACAGCGTCAGCCTTGCCCAGCTGATTATTCCAGCGGCGGATCTCTCTGAGCAAATCTCGCTGGCGGGTACCGAGGCCTCCGGCACCAGCAACATGAAGTTTGCTCTGAACGGGGCGCTGACTATCGGCACGCTGGACGGTGCGAACGTTGAAATGCTCGATCACGTCGGTAAGGACAATATCTTCATCTTCGGTAATACGGCGGAAGAGGTCGAGGACCTGCGCCGCAAGGGCTATAACCCTCGAGAGTATTACGAGAAGGATGAAGAGCTGCGTCAGGTGCTGACCCAAATCGCAACCGGCGCGTTCAGTGCCGGAGAGCCGGGGCGTTATCGGGATTTAGTGGATTCTCTGATTAACTTTGGTGACCACTATCAGGTGCTGGCGGATTATCGTAGCTATGTGGATTGCCAGGATCGGGTTGATGAGCTTTATCAGCAGCCGGAGGAGTGGACGATTCACGCCATGCACAATATTGCCAATATGGGGTATTTCTCGTCCGACAGGACGATTCAGGAGTACGCCGATGAGATTTGGCATATTAAGCCGGTGAGATTGTAGGTTTCCCCCTCACCCTAACCCTCTCCCCGCGTGGGAGAGGGGATAAACAATGTTTCCCATAGCTTTTTTTCTCCCTCGCCCCTTTGGGGAGAGGGCCGGGGTGAGGGGAAGATTTGAACGTAAAGCTTCCTCACTGAGCGTACAAACCTCAGCACAGCTCCAGCTGCACGTTATTCTCTTTAATCACCTGCATCACCCCCGCAGGAGGCATCACGTCCGTATATACGGTATCCACCAGGCTAATACTGCCCAGATTCACCATCGCATTACGGCCAAACTTCGAGTGATCTACTACTAACAGCACGCTGCGGGAGTTTTCGATAATCGCGCGCTTGGTGCGAACCTCGTGGTAGTCAAACTCCAGCAGTGAGCCGTCGCTGTCGATGCCGCTGATGCCGAGAATGCCGAAGTCGAGGCGGAACTGGGAAATAAAGTCCAGCGTGGCCTCGCCGATGATACCGCCATCGCGGCTGCGCAGTTCGCCCCCGGCCAGAATAATACGGAAGTCTTCTTTCACCATCAGCGTGTTAGCCACGTTGAGGTTGTTGGTCACGATGCGCAGATTGCTGTGGTTAAGCAGCGCATGCGCCACCGCTTCCGGCGTGGTGCCGATGTCGATAAACAGCGTGGCGCCGTTCGGGATCTGGCTGGCCACCTTCTGCGCAATGCGCTCTTTCTCGGCGGTCTGTGTTGCCTTTCGGTCGTGCCACGGAGTGTTGACCGAGCTGGACGGCAGAGCGGCGCCACCGTGATGACGCAGAATCATATTCTGGTCGGCCAGGTCGTTTAAATCACGGCGGATGGTTTGCGGGCTGACGGCAAACTGTTCCACCAACTCTTCGGTACTGACGTATCCCTGCTGCTTAACCAGCTCAATAATCGCGTCATGACGTTGTGTCTGCTTCACTAGCTACTCCAGCATTTTTATGTTCGTTTTCGCGCATTCAGGGTATCTACCAGCGCCATCGCCAGCCCGACCAGCATGCCGGTCAGGTGGGCTGGAATAACGGCTGACTGAGTAAAGACCTCAATAACCAGCCAGATGACAGCAAAGGCCAGCAGGCCACGCTGCATCTGTAGCCCGCTGTCGGGATCCCGCTCTCCGCGCAGCCAGACATAGCCCATCAGCGCAAACACCGTTCCCGACAGGCCGCCAAAAAGCGGGCCGGTAAATTTCGCCTGCATAAAGCCGCTCAGCAGGGTGGAGATAAGCGTCAGCGTCAGCAGCTTGCCGGTGCCGAGGCGTTTTTCCAGCGCACCGCCTAAATACCACCACCATAGTAGGTTAAAGAGGATATGCATCAAGGAGAAATGCAGTAGTCCATGCGTGAAATAGCGCCAGAACTCAAAGCGCTGCTCGGGCACGAGCGGCCAGCCAAGTACGGAAATCACCGGGCCGAAGCCTACGATATTCAGCAGCACAAAAAGCGCGATACACAGGCCGATAACGAGGAGGGTTAGCGGCCCGGCACGCTCTTTGATGGTGGCGAAGAACGGATAGCGTTTATAGCTGAAGCTTACGCCGCTGTGGCCGGTGCTCCAGCTGGCGGCCTGATAGCGCGGGTCGCCAGGATTTGCGACAAACCTTTCCAGCTCTGCGCGCACAATCTGCACCTGGCTTTCATCCGCCAGCCAGACATCGCTTTGAGTATGCTGCTGAATAGTAAGAATAACGCCCTGAGTTGCCATGTAATCGACAAAAGCCTGCGCAACGCGCGGGTTGGCGAAAGAGGTAATCATGATCATGAAAGTTTAACCAACTTCGTCTATTTACCCGTCATACTTCGAGCCGTAGGGGCACCGTCTTCACTCAGCTATTCGGCTCATCCATGAGCCTCACCCTTTCAGGGCCGCTGCTGGCAGCGTTCAAATCTGCTCCCGGCAGATTTGTCACCTCAGTCACTTACTTTATGTAAGCTCCTGAGCGTGAGCTCACTTGCCGCCTTCCTACGACTCAAATTATCCAGGGTAAAGCTTTTATTAGGACAAGCAGTATACCCGCAGGGAGCGAAAACGGCTGAACTTTACGCGCCGTGAGCGACTTCGGCCGGGAAGTGACGGTGCCAGGCGTCAAAGCCACCGTCGATGCTATAGACCTGGTCATAGCCCTGCTGCAGCAGATATTGAGCGGCGCCTTTGCTGCTGTTGCCGTGGTAGCACATCACCATCACCGGCGTGTCGAAGTCGGTTTGCTGCATAAAATTCACCAGCGTGTCGTTGGTGAGGTGGTAAGCCCCCGGCGTGTGTCCCATGGCAAAGCTCTGCGGATCGCGGATGTCCACTAATACCGCCTGCTGCTGCTGGAGTTTCTGGTGTGCTTCTTCCACACCAATACATTCAAATTGATCCATGGTTTTACTCGTCGAGAAAGAAAGGAAACAAGGGGCATGTTAAGGCATAGCGCCCCGCTGGCGCTGATATTAACGCCAATATGTTATCCATATCACGTAGAAATGTTTTTATTTCGTTACCAAAGCGGACGAACACTTGCTATTATGAGCGATATCGAACATTTTTGAGCTTTAACGAAAGTGCGTGAGGGCAACATGGAAACCAAAGATCTGATTGTTATTGGCGGTGGAATCAACGGCGCCGGTATTGCGGCGGATGCCGCTGGCCGCGGGTTATCCGTGTTAATGCTGGAGGGACAGGATCTGGCCTGTGCCACTTCCTCCGCCAGCTCCAAGCTGATTCACGGCGGCCTGCGCTATCTGGAACATTACGAGTTTCGACTGGTTAGTGAAGCCCTGGCCGAGCGTGAAGTGCTGCTGAAAATGGCACCGCATATTGCCTTCCCGATGCGCTTTCGTTTGCCGCACCGCCCGCATCTTCGCCCGGCGTGGATGATCCGTACCGGCCTGTTTATGTACGACCATCTGGGCAAACGCACCAGCCTCCCGGCTTCTGCCAGCCTGCGTTTTGGCGCAGACTCCGTGCTGAAGCCTGAAATCGTGCGCGGTTTCGAATATTCCGACTGCTGGGTGGATGACGCTCGCCTGGTGCTGGCCAATGCCCAGATGGTGACCCGCAAAGGCGGTGAGGTGAAAACCCGTACCCGCGCTATTAAAGCGACTCGTGAAAACGGCATGTGGGTGGTTGAAGCGCAGGACATTGATACCGGCGAAACCTTCACCTGGCGTGCGAAAGGCCTGGTAAACGCTACCGGTCCGTGGGTGAAAACCTTCTTTGACGAAGGCCTGCAGTTGCCGTCGCCTTACGGTATCCGCCTGATCAAAGGCAGCCACATTGTGGTGCCACGCGTGCATACCCAGAAGCAGGCCTACATCCTGCAAAACGAAGACAAACGAATCGTGTTTGTAATCCCGTGGATGGATGAGTTCTCCATCATCGGCACCACGGACGTGGAGTACCACGGCGACCCGAAAGCGGTGCAAATTGACGATAAAGAAGTGAGCTATCTGCTGAACGTTTACAACGCTCACTTCAAAAAGACGCTAACCAAAGACGATATCGTCTGGACCTATTCTGGCGTGCGCCCGCTGTGTGACGACGAGTCGGATTCTCCGCAGGCCGTAACCCGCGATTACACCCTGGATATCCATGACGAAAACGGCCAGGCTCCGCTGCTGTCGGTCTTCGGCGGCAAGCTGACCACCTACCGTAAGCTGGCCGAGCACGCGCTGGATAAGCTTGAGCGTTACTACCCGAATATCGGCCCGGCCTGGACTAAAGAGAGCCGTCTGCCCGGCGGTGATATCGGCGGCGATCGCGATGACTACGCGGCAAAACTACGCCGTCGTTACGGTTTCCTGACCGAAAGCCTTGCCCGCCGCCTGGCGCGTACCTACGGCAGCAACAGCGATCTGGTGCTGGGCGATGCCAAAAGCCTGAGTGATTTGGGCGAAGAGTTTGGCCATGAGTTTTACGAAGCCGAGCTGCGCTACCTGGTCGAGCACGAGTGGGTAAAATGCGCGGAAGACGCGCTCTGGCGCCGTACCAAGCTGGGTATGTGGCTGAATGAAGAGCAGCAGACTCGGGTGTCGCAGTGGCTGGTAAAGCAGGCGGCTAAAGCGGGATTGTCGCTGGCGTCTTAAATAGCTTTGAACCGGTAATATTGTTTTGGGCTTTCCCCTCACCCGAATCCTCTCCCTAAAAGTGAGAGGGCGGGGTGAGGGTTAGAACCCGTCTCCAGAATCTTTCCAGCTAAACCCCATACCCCATCATCTTCAGCAATTTCTGCGCATGCTGTACCGCGTCCTGACGATGCGCCACGCCGAGCTTCTGATACAGATTTCGGATATGCGTTTTAATGGTCGTTGCCGCGACGTCCAGCTCCCCGGCGATCTGCTCGTTGCTGTAGCCTGAGTAAATCAGCCCCAGTACCTGCCACTCTCGCTGCGTCAGCGGGCTGGTGCGGATAAGCTCCGGTACTTCCGGGTGGTTAAGCAAGCGGTTCACAAAGCTTTCGTCAAAGTGAGCAAACTTGTGGCGATGATGCTGGTTTATCTCGCGCAGGATGCGCTGAGCGCGATGCTGGTCCAGCTCCGGCAGCGTGTTGAGCTGAATGAGCTGGCGCAGCTGCTGCGCCATGGCTTCCCCTTCAATCACGAAGTGGCTGATGAACCCCGTGCGGTTTGCCAGCGACAGCGCTTCCAGCAGCACACGCTGAGCGTCACTTTTACGCCCTGACTGCCAGTAAAGCTGGTTTAGCAGCAGCAGGTTGCGGTTGAGGTCGCTCATCAGGCGCAGGCTGCGGGCGTTTTCGTTTAGCTCTTCCAGCACCATTTCTGCCGGCTCGTACTCGCCCAGCAGGATTTGCACACGGGCGATGTTACGCCACTGGCTTTGCAGGAAGTGGTTATTGGCAAATTCAGGCTTTGGCGTCAGGCGCAGCCAGTTGGCCGCCGACTTCTTATCCCCGGTCATTTGCCAGTAAATCACCCGCACCTTATCGGCGTTAGAGACCCAGTCGCTGTGCCAGGGACCGTTCCCAAGCAAATTTTCAAGGCGGTTAAGGTGATTCCGGGCATTATCCAGGTCACCACGTGCCAGAGAACACTGCACCAGCAGCGCTAGGCACTGCAGCTGTTGCTGTGGCTGGAAGCTGGAAAGCACCTCCATTCCGCTGCGTGCTGCCGCTTCGGCTTCATCCAGCCGTGCCCATGCCCAGAGCAGTTGAGCGCGGATGCGCTGCAGGAACTCATGCAGCGGTAGCTGTTCGAGGTGCTGTTCGCGGATCAGCACAAAAGCTTTTTCCTGCGTTTCCCAGGCGGCCTGCAGGAACCCCTGAGCCAGCAGAATCTCGCTTTGCTGAATCAGGCTCCATAAAGCGTAATGCCAGACATCGTGGCGGCGTGCCATCTGCTCTGTTTGCTGCATAACGGAGAGCGATTTAGTGAGATCGCCCTTGCAGTGCAGCACCTCGCCGTGAACCGAGGTGGCGACTATGCGGCTGTAAAAATTGGCCAGCGGCAGCATTTCCAGCGCCACCATTGCCAGACGTTCGGCTTCTGCCGGGTCACCCGCGTTGATGGCGACCTGGGCCCGCAGGGCGTTGAATTCGCCGTGCAGCGTGTCGTCGATAACCAAATTCATTTCCTGCTCGGCTCTCGCCAGCAGGGTGTTTACTTCGCTGTAGCGGTGCTGACTTTGCATCAGCCAGGCCTGCAGCAGCACAAGTTTGGGGTTTTCCAGCAGGCTTTCCCACGGCAGCGCCTTGAGCGACTCTTCCAGCAGCGTCAGTTCGCTATGGTTAAACAGCGCCCATGCGTGGCCCAGCAGAATATCGCGCAGCATATTGGCATCGCCCGCCGCCAGCGCGTGGTGAATCGCCTCGCTGGGGAATCCTTGTTCCATCCAGCTTTTGGCCGCGGCGCGGTGAATATCCGGCAGCTCTGCGGCCAGCTCCCACTGGCAGCGCTGGCGCAGGAAGCTGCCAAACAGCGGGTGGAAACAGAACCATTCGCCGGAGTCGTCCATGCGCTGCAGGAACAGGCCCTGGCGCTCGGTCTCTTCGAGGCGCATCTGACCATTTTCTTCGCCGGTCACCTGGACTATCAGCGCGTCATTCATCGAGCGCAGAATAGAGCTTTTTAACAGGAAGTTGCGGGTGTCGGCATCAACGTTATTCAGCACCTCATCCACCAGATAGTCTGAAAGATGGCTGGCGTTAATCCCCGACAGCCGGCGTGCGGAATGCTGGGCCGGCGTATTGCTCTGGCGAGCGGACAGGGCAATCAGCTGCAGGGCGGTGACCCAGCCGGCAACGTCATCACAAAGGCGGCTGCTGTCCGCTTGCTCGATAGGCGTAGCCAGGCGGTTATCAAAGAATTGTTTGGTTTCCTGATGCGTGAAGGCGAGCTGCTGGCTGCCGATTTCCAGCAGTTGGTCGCGAACGCGGAGGTTGGCGATACCAAGCTGCGGCAGGTTGCGCGACAGGATCACCAGCGTCAGGTTTTCCGGCTGGTGGCGAATGAAAAAGCGCATCGCTTCATGAATCACCGGGTTGGCAATCAGGTGGTAATCATCAATCACCAGATACAGCGGTTTATCCCATCCCGCCAGCTCGATGAAAAGTTGGGAAAAAAGCGAGGACAGGCTGGCATATTGCCGTTTTTGCGCCATGATTTCGCTACTTATACAGTGCCCGCCGGTAGCGTGCTGCACGGCGGCAATCAGGTAGCTGGCAAAGCGCTCCTGCTGGTTATCGCCTTCGTCGAGCGAGTACCAGCCCAGCTCTTTTCGCCCGGCCGCCCACTGTGAGACCAGCGTCGTTTTACCATAACCGGCAGGGCTGGCGATCAGCGCTAAGCGGTAGTTGGCGGCGGTCGAAAGCTTCACCAACAGGCGATCGCGAACCACAGTGTTTTCCAGCCGAACAGGGCGACTTAATTTGGATGGGATTAACATAGTTGATCACTTCACTGTGTATAAATTTCCCCGGCATCATCCGCGCCGCAGGGCGGAATTACCGCGTTGCAGAAGGAATCATGGAGGGAAAAGTTCAAGGATGCGATTTTTTTTACGCTTCGTAATTAATGCTTACGGATAAGGTCGGCCAGAATGTCGCTTATTGCAAGGTTGTTGAACTTTCCGTGCTCGGTAAGTTGCACCCTGTCACAGTTCCATTTTTTTCATGAAGACGATTGCTCACTCCTTGCGCCGGCAAGACTGAAACCTGTTACATCGCCGCACAGAGTGGCAGAGATCACATTTTTCGCTCATCCTCGCAACTCCTCCCCGCCTAATCCGCGCCGGGATGAGGAAGTCACCCAGGCTGCCCGGCACACTAACGGGTAATGATTTTCGAACATTACAGGACCGATTTCCTATGTCACAGCCGATCTTCAGTAAAGAACAGTTCCAGTCCGCTCTGACGCGCCAGTGGCAGCGTTACGGCCTTAATGATGCCAGTGAAATGACCCAGCATCAGTGGTGGCACGCGGTTAGCGGCGCGCTGGCAGAGCTATTAGCGGCTCAGCCGGTAGCAAAACCTGAGAATAAACAGCGTCATGTTAACTACATCTCGATGGAGTTTCTGATTGGCCGCCTGACCGGGAATAACCTGCTTAACCTCGGCTGGTTCTCCGAGGTGAGCGACGTGCTGAAGGGTTACCAGATTAACCTCACGGATTTGCTGGAAGAAGAGACGGATCCGGCTTTAGGAAACGGCGGGTTAGGGCGCCTGGCGGCCTGCTTCCTGGACTCGATGGCTACGGTCGGGCAGTCGGCTATTGGCTATGGCCTGAATTATCAGTACGGCCTGTTCCGCCAGTCCTTTAAGGACGGCAAGCAGATGGAAGCCCCGGATGACTGGCAGCGCGGCAGCTACCCCTGGTTCCGCCACAACGGCGCGCTGGACGTGCAGGTTGGGGTCGGCGGTAAAGTGGTTAAAAGCGGGAAAAATCAGCGCTGGGAACCGGCCTTTATTTTCCAGGGCGAAGCGTGGGATTTACCGGTGCTGGGCTACCGCAACGGCGTGGCGCAGCCGCTGCGCCTGTGGCAGGCAAAACATGCTCATCCGTTCGATCTGACGAAATTTAACGACGGTGAATTCCTTAAGGCCGAACAGCAGGGCATTGACGCCGAGAAGCTGACCAAGGTGCTTTACCCGAACGACAACCACCTGAACGGCAAAAAGCTACGCCTGATGCAGCAATATTTCCAGTGTGCCTGCTCGGTGGCGGACATACTGCGCCGTCATCATCTGGCGGGCCGCAAGCTCGCCGAGCTGCCGGATTACGAAGTTATCCAGCTCAACGATACTCACCCAACTATCGCAATCCCGGAGCTGCTTCGCGTGCTGATTGACGAGCATCAGCTTAGCTGGGATGACGCCTGGGCGATAACCAGCCACACCTTCGCCTACACCAACCACACCCTGATGCCGGAAGCCTTAGAGTGCTGGGACGAGAAGCTGGTTAAGGCGCTCTTGCCGCGTCATATGCAAATCATCAATGAAATCAACAAGCGCTTTAAGGTGCTGGTCGACAAAACGTGGCCGGGTGATGAAGCCGTTTGGGCGAAGCTCGCCGTGGTGCATAACAAACAGGTGCGTATGGCAAACCTGTGCGTGGTGGGGGGCTTTGCGGTTAACGGCGTTGCCGCACTGCACTCTGAGCTGGTGGTCAAAGATCTGTTCCCGGAATACCACCAGCTGTGGCCGAACAAATTCCACAACGTCACGAACGGCATTACGCCACGCCGCTGGATCAAGCAGTGCAACCCGGCGCTTGCCGGGCTGTTCGACAAGACGCTGAAGAAAGAGTGGGCGAACAATCTCGACGTGCTGGAAGGGTTGGAGAAGCACGCCGATAACGCCAAATTCCGCCAGACCTGGCGCGAAATCAAATACCAGAACAAGGTGAAGCTGGCGGCCTTTGTGAAGGCTCGTACCGGGATTGTGATTAGCCCGGATGCGTTGTTCGATGTGCAAATCAAGCGTTTGCATGAGTACAAGCGCCAGCATCTCAACCTGCTGCATATCCTGGCGCAGTACAAAGAGATCCGCGAAAACCCGAAAGCAGACCGCGTGCCGCGCGTTTACCTGTTTGGCGCGAAGGCAGCTCCGGGATATTACCTGGCAAAAAATATTATCTTTGCGATCAACAAGGTGGCCGAGGCGATCAATAACGATCCGCTGGTGGGCGACAAGCTGAAGGTCGTTTTCCTGCCGGACTACTGCGTGTCTGCGGCGGAAATCATGATCCCGGCGGCCGATATCTCCGAGCAGATTTCGACCGCGGGCAAAGAAGCTTCCGGCACGGGCAACATGAAGCTGGCGCTGAACGGTGCGCTGACGGTGGGCACGCTGGACGGCGCCAACGTTGAAATCGCTGAGAAAGTGGGTGAAGAGAATATCTTTATTTTTGGCCACACCGTCGAGCAGGTTAAAGCCCTGAAAGCCAAAGGCTATGACCCGGTGAAATGGCGCAAAAAAGATAAAGTGCTGGATGCGATCCTCAAAGAGCTGGAGCAGGGGAAATACAGCGAGGGCGACAAACACGCCTTTGACCAGATGCTGCACAGCATCGGCAAAGAGGGCGGCGACCCTTATCTGTTGATGGCGGACTTTACCGCCTACGCCGAAGCGCAGAAGCTCGCCGACAAGATTTATCTCGACCAGGAGGCGTGGACGCGCGCGGCCATTCTGAACAGCGCCCGCTGCGGCATGTTCAGCTCCGACCGCTCAATTCGCGATTACCAGCAACGTATCTGGCAGGCAAAACGCTAAGGGAGTGCCATGGAACGCAAACGTCTTGATAGCGCCGCGCTGGCGGCCGGTATCAGCCCGAACTACATCAATGCCCATGGCAAACCGCAGGATATTCCTGCCGAGACAAAGCTGCGCCTGCTCGAGGCCATGAACCGCACCGTTGTGCCGAAGCAGGTACCCACGCCGGTGCCCGTTGTGCAGGTTTTCACCGCGGGACAGCGGATGCAGCTGGCGCTGGAAGGCGAAGGGGAGTTTAGCTGGCAGCTGACTACCGAAGAAGGATATGTCCATCACGGGCATGCCTCCGGCGGTAAGAAATTATCGCTGCCGACGAAGCTGCCGGAGGGATATCACTCTCTGGTGGTGACCCAGCAAAAGCAAAGCTGGGCTAGCCGCATTATCGTCGCGCCGCCGCGCTGCTATGAGCCCGCTGCCTTGCTGCAGGGCAAAAAACTGTGGGGCGCGTGCGTGCAGCTGTATACGCTGCGTTCTGAGGCGAACTGGGGCATCGGCGACTTTGGTGACCTGAAGCAGATGCTGGCGGATGTGGCAAAGCGTGGCGGGGCATTTATCGGCCTCAACCCGATTCATTCGCTTTATCCTGCGAACCCGGAAAGCGCCAGCCCGTACAGCCCCTCGTCTCGCCGCTGGCTGAATATCATCTACATCGACGTTAATGCGTTAGAGGATTTTCAGAGCAGTAAAGCGGCGCAGGCGTGGTGGAAAAAATCCGCCGTCCAGCAACGGCTAAAAGCCGCGAGAGATGCCGAATGGGTGGATTACTCCGCCGTCACGGCCCTTAAAATTGCGGCACTGCGTCTGGCGTGGCAGCAATTCTCGCTGCGTAAAAGCAATGATGAGCAGGTTATCGAGTTTGACCGCTTCATCGCTGAAGGCGGTGAAGGACTTTTCTACCAGGCCGCCTATGATGCGCTACATGCCAGTCAGGTTAGCGAAGATGTTGGCCGCTGGGGCTGGCCGGTGTGGCCTGAGGGCTATCGTGATGCCCACAGCCCGGAGGTCAAAAAGTTCTGCGAGGTGCATCGCGATGAGGTTAACTTCTGGCTTTGGTTGCAGTATCTCGCCTGGCGTCAGTTTAAGGCGTGCTGGGATGCCAGCCAGCATGACGAGATGCCGATTGGCCTCTATCGCGATCTCGCGGTGGGCGTGGCGGAAGGCGGATCTGAAACCTGGTGCGACCGTGAACTTTACTGCCTGAAGGCTTCTGTCGGTGCCCCGCCGGATATTCTTGGCCCGCTGGGGCAAAACTGGGGCCTGCCGCCAATGGACCCCCATGTCATGGTCGCTCGAGCCTATCAGCCTTTTATCGAGCTGCTTCGCGCCAATATGACCCACTGCGGCGCGCTGCGTATCGACCACGTGATGTCGATGCTGCGGCTGTGGTGGATCCCTTACGGCGAAACGGCGGATAAGGGCGCTTACGTCCAGTATCCGGTCGACGATTTGCTGTCTATTCTTGCGCTTGAGAGCCAGCGTCACCGCTGCATGGTGATAGGTGAAGACCTTGGCACGGTGCCGGTTGAAATCGTCGGCAAGCTTCGCGACAGCGGCGTTTACTCTTACAAAGTGCTGTACTTCGAGCACGACGGGGAGAAGCAGTTTAAGGCGCCGGCTTCATGGCCGAGGCAGTCGATGGCGGTCGCCACGACGCACGACCTGCCAACGCTTCGCGGTTACTGGAACAGCGGAGATTTAACGCTGGGTAAAACGCTGGGTCTCTATCCGGATGAAGAGGTGCTGGCGGGGCTGTATGAAGACCGTGAGCGAGCTAAACAGGGCTTGCTGGAGGGGTTGCATAAGTACGGCTGCTTGCCGCAGCGGGCAGGGCATAAAGCAGCATTAATGACGATGACCGACACCCTCAACCGTGGCATGCAGCGTTACATCGCCGACAGCCATAGCGCGTTACTGGGGCTGCAGCCGGAGGACTGGCTTGATATGGCCGAGCCGGTGAATATTCCAGGGACCAGCGATCAGTATAAAAACTGGCGTCGGAAGCTAACCCGCTCGCTGGAGGCGATGTTTGCCGATGAACGAGTGAACAGGCTGCTGAAGGATTTGGATAAGCGGCGTAAGAAAGCGTAATTTGACGACCCTCACCCTAACCCTCTCCCTGGAAAG
This sequence comes from Cedecea selenatireducens, assembly GCF_042138895.1. Classification (NCBI taxonomy): domain Bacteria; kingdom Pseudomonadati; phylum Pseudomonadota; class Gammaproteobacteria; order Enterobacterales; family Enterobacteriaceae; genus Cedecea; species Cedecea selenatireducens. The sequence goes on from NZ_JBHIKW010000017.1 coordinate 23,455, forward strand.
GAGAGGGAACAGCATGGTGAAACCTACGAGATCTCTTTCCTCCCTCTCCCCTTTGGGGAGAGGGCCGGGGTGAGGGGTTTATCTAATTAGTAATAAGAGTGCTCACCGCGCTGGTGTTCGGTCAGATCACGAACGCCTTTCAGCTCAGGGAACTCAGCCAGAAGCTGTTTCTCGATCCCTTCTTTCAGCGTTACGTCGACCATAGAACAGCCGTTACAGCCGCCGCCAAACTGCAGGATGGCATAGCCTTCGTCGGTAATTTCCATCAGCGTGACGCGGCCACCGTGGCCAGCCAGCTGTGGGTTAACGGTGGCCTGCAGCATGTACTCAACGCGCTCCATCAGCGGTGCATCGTCAGACACTTTACGCATTTTCGCGTTAGGCGCTTTCAGCGTCAGCTGAGAACCGAGCTGATCGGTAACGAAGTCGATTTCGGCGTCTTCGAGGTAAGGGGCGCTCAGCTCATCGACATAGGCGGTTAACTGCTCAAACGGCAGCGCCGTGTCGGTCGCTTCAACCGCATCCGGCGGACAATAAGACACACCACACTCCGCATTCGGGGTGCCAGGATTGATTACGAATACGCGGATTTGCGTCCCTTCTTCCTGATTTGCCAGCAGTTTGGCAAAGTGGGATTGTGCAGCATCGGAAATACGGATCATAACGATTGCTCAATAGTTGACTATTTTAGTCGGTTATAATACGCCCATCGTCGAGGGTCTACAAGGTTCGACACAGGCACCATACCTGGACAGTCGCCGCGCCCTGCTTTTTCAGCAATCGCGCTATCTCCGCAACAGTACTACCCGTCGTCACGACATCATCCACAATAGCCATATGGCGACCCGACACCGGGATTTCAACCCTAAAGATGCCTTTCAAATTCCTCTTTCGCTCTTTGGCCGTTAGCGTGTGCTGCGCCGGTGAAGAACGTATGCGTTTGATGGCAAAAGGGAAATAATTGCAACCCAGCCAGCGAGCCAGTGGGGTAGCAATAAGTGCGCTTTGGTTGTAGCCCCGCCGCCACGCTCTGGCGTGATGTAAAGGCACGCTCAGCACGCTATCGGGCAGTTGAATACGTCCCTTTCGCCTGGATGCTAAAATGCGCAGCAGCAGCAGGCGTGCCAAAGCCGGGGCGAGCGAGGGCGTACCGGTAAATTTCAGGTGATGAATCACTGTGCTTAGCGGCGGCAGATAGTCGGTCACGTAGGTTATTGCGTCCCACTCGGGCATTCGCTGCAGGCAGCGACCGCAGGGCAAACTCCCGCTCAGGGCCGGCAAACCGCACTGTGGGCAGCAGGCCTGTGGCTGAACGAGCGAAGCGGTGCAGCATGAGCAAACTCCCCAGCCTGGGCAGGCAAGCGGTAACTGGCATAGCCAACAGCGGCCAGGGATTGTTAGCATAGCGCTCTCCTTGCTGATGAAAATGAGAACGGTAACCGATGAGCGACCTGTGGTGGCAAACAAAAGGTGAAGGGAATAACGATCTTGTGCTGCTGCACGGATGGGGGCTGAATGCCGGGGTATGGCACAACATAGAAGCCGAACTTGGCTCGCATTTTCGGCTGCACCTGGTCGACCTGCCGGGATACGGCCGGAGCAAAGGTTTTGCTTCACTGACGTTAGAGCAAATGGCTGACATTGTGCTGGCTCAGGCTCCTGAGCGGGCCATCTGGTTAGGCTGGAGTCTTGGCGGGCTGGTGGCTAGCCAGATAGCGCTTGCCAGGCCCGATCGCGTAAAGGCGCTGGTGACGGTAGCCTCCTCGCCGTGTTTTACCGCCGCAGAAGGATGGCCGGGCATTAAACCGGACGTGCTGGCCGGGTTCCAGCGGCAGCTAAGCGAAGACTTTCAGCGCACCGTTGAGCGCTTTTTGGCGCTGCAAACCCTGGGCACGGAAACGGCGCGTCAGGATGCTCGCCTGCTTAAATCTATTGTTCTGGAGCAGCCAATGCCGGATGTGGATGTGCTCAACGGCGGTCTTGAGATCCTGAGAACCGCCGACCTGCGTGCGGGTCTTGCAGAATCAGTTGTACCTCATTTGCGGCTGTATGGCCGGCTCGACGGGCTGGTTCCACGCAAAGTGGTTCCCCTGCTTGATGTCCTGTGGCCGCACTCCAGTTCACTTATTTTCGACAAGGCCGCACACGCGCCCTTTATCTCGCATCCGGCGGAGTTTTGCCAGGCGGTGCTGGAGTGGGAACAGCGTCTTACATAAAAGACGGGCGATAAAAAAGGCGGGGATGGCCCGCCTTCTCTCCTACCTCAGAGCCCAAAGTTCCCGGGCGCACTTTTTCCCCTCAGGGCAGCTTTTACAGCTCCCCGTCAGGCAACTGCTCGGGTCTTCGCTGATGCGCATTGCTTTACCCATGGCTTCCAGGCGATCGAGCATCGCGGCCACCAGCGGCAGGGGCGTAGCAAGCTGCTGGCTTATCTGTTTCGCTTCCAGGCGGCCCTGAAGCGCCAGGGCGTTACGGATATCAATCAGGCTTGCCATAATCGCTCCTTAGTGACAGTCGCCGGCGCTGCTTTGACAGCAGGATGACGGCGTTTTTCTGGTAGCCAGCAGTGAGACATCAACGCGGCTGCGGGCCCGGCGCAGGCCTCCCAGCAGCAGGACGTTGAACAACACGACCGCTAAAATACAGATCAGGCTGAACCTTGGATGTTCGCTGAAGGTGACGCTTTGGTAATACAGCGTAGAGAGCGAGTAGGCGATGTTCAGCCCCCAAAGTACCGAGAATGTCATCCAGCCCCGGCTTGATTCGCGGGCAATCGCGCCCATTACCGAGATGCACGGAATATAGAGCAGGACGAAAATGAGATAGCTGTAGGCGGCGGCTTCGCTACCAAACTTGCTGCTCATGACGCCCATCGGCCCGGAGGACATTTCGCCGTCGCCTTTACTGGCCTCAATCGGGTTCGCCAGCACGCTCAGACTAAAGGTGTTTTTCAGCCCCTGCCAGGTTTCATCGGCGGCGGCACCCAGCTCATCAAGCAGGTTAAAGCTGGCGGCATCAAACTCCTCGTTGTGGATATCTTCGGCGGTATAAAGGGTATTCAGCGTACCGACGACCACTTCTTTTGCCATCGCGCCGGTAAACAGCCCAACGGTGGCCTGCCAGTTGTCGTCGTGGACGCCAATCGGCTTAAGCAGGGGGGTCAACACCCGGCTGACGGAGGCAAGGGCGGAGTCATTTATGTTATCCACCGGCTTGCCGCTAAAGGAGAAGCTGTTCAGTGCGCCGATGAAAATACTCACAATCACGATGACTTTACCGGCGCGAAGCACGAAGCCTTTCAGGCGCTGCCAGGTCTGTAACAGCAGGCTTTTGAGGTGAGGGACGTGGTAAACCGGCAGCTCCATCACGAACGGTGAAGCTTCGCCGCGCATAATTGTGTGCTTCAGCATCAGGCCGGTAAGAATGGCCATTACGATGCCGAGGATGTAGAGCGAGAACACCACCAGCGCGCCTTGCTGACCAAAAAATGCGGCGGCAAATACCGCGAAAATTGCCAGGCGTGCGCCGCAGGACATAAACGGCGCCATCATGATGGTCATCAGCCTTTCGCGCGGAGCGTCAAGGGTACGGGCGCCCATCACCGAAGGTACGTTGCAGCCGAAGCCAACGATCAGCGGCACAAACGATTTACCCGGCAGCCCCAGCGACTGCATCAGGCGGTCCATCACGAAAGCCGCCCGAGCCATGTAGCCGGAGTCTTCGAGGAACGACAAGAACAGGTACATCATGCCGATTTGTGGCACCAGAGGCAGCACGGTGTTGATCCCGCCGCCGATGCCCTGGGCCAGGAATATGGTCAGCCAGTCCGGGAAATGCAGCGTATAGCCAAGCCATTGAATGCCGTGAATAAATATCGCCACCGAGCCGGCGTCAAAAATAGGCTGCAGCGCCCCGCCGATGTTAATCGCCAGCAGGAACATCAGGTACATCACCAGCATAAAGATCGGCAGGCCGAGGTAGCGGTTGAGAATGATTTTATCCATCGCCACCGTCAGGTGGTTCGGCTCGGCGGTCATGCTGTTGCTGACCGCGTCGCAGACTGAAGCGATGCTCTGGTAACGCGCATCGGCAATCAGCAGGGCAGGATCGTCAACGGTTTCTGCGAGGCGCGCGCGGGCAGCGTCAAGTTTGTCTGTGGCATTGCCCGCATAAGCGAGGCTGTAGATATCACCTTCCAGCATCTGCAGCGCCAGCCAGCGGCGTTGTTCAACCGGCATTTCCTGCGGCATGTCCGCGGCCAGGCTTTCCGCCTCTTGCAGTAAAACCTGCGGATAGTGGACCAGTTCGCTTTTTTGGTTGGGCTGTTTGCGGTCAATGGCGAGCTTCAGGCTTTCAATGCCGCGCCCGCGGGTGGACACCAGCGGCACGACCGGGCAGCCAAGACGGGCGGCGAGCGCGTCGATGTCGATGCGAATGGCCTGCTTCTCGGCGATATCCAGCATATTAAGCGCGACCACGCACGGAATGCCCAGTTCGAGCAGCTGCAGCGTCAGGTAGAGGTTGCGCTCAAGGTTTGAAGCATCCACCACGTTAATGAGCAGGTCGGCGTCGCCGCTGAGGATGTAATGACAGGCAATTTGCTCATCGAGCGAAGTCTGCGACGAAATGGTTGTGAGCGAATAGGTGCCGGGCAAATCAACCAGCGTTACCTGGTGCTCAAGCGTGGAAAACTGACCTTCTTTGCGTTCTACGGTGACGCCAGCCCAGTTTCCCACGCGCTGGCGGGCACCCGTCAGCTGATTAAAAAGCGTGGTTTTGCCCGAGTTGGGGTTGCCGATTAAACCTATGGTTAAGTTTTTCATTTTGTTCGTGGACTTCGTTGAGTTTGCAAAAAGCGCGTACGCTCACCCGTCGTTAAACGACAGCTTCGATATTCACCAGCGCGAGATCTTTTTTGCGCAGCACCAGGCTTACGCGGCGAGTTTCGATATGAATAGGATCGCCCAGAGGCGCCACGCGAACTACGTTAAATGAAGATCCCGGCAGCATGCCGAGCGACAATAATTTCTGGCGATAAGCCGGGCTGATTTCATTGGCGAAACCGGTAATTTTCCACGCGCTATTCGGTATGAATTGCATAGGACCTACTTAGAGCTGGGCTCTGCATTGACGCTGACTGAATGAAGGCTTTATCCGCGAGCTATGCGCACGATAAAAGCTGATTACGGCATCGGAAGAAAGAGAAGAAATATCGTTCAACACAATGATAATGAGAATGGTTAACGTCGACAATATTTATTTTTCTTTCAAAATTTTACTGAAATTCTTATTTAAGGGGCATTTAGGGCGCGTGGATTATTTATGGGGTTGCGAGATGTTTTGATTAATTGACTGAAAATTATAGTGATACTTTAATCGTGAAGAAGCGAGAGTGTTATTTTACTATTAACGATGTTACAGGAGTGATAATTACTGGTTTCTTAGTAGGATAAATATTGAAAATTGATTTAAATCAAAATTAAGTTATTTTTCTGCTTCTGGCAGGGCGGTGAAAAATAAATCCTCTCCCCGAAGGGAGAGGAAAGACAATTAACGCTTTTTGCCCATTGCCGCAGCCAGGGCATCCATCATGGCGCTATTTCCACCGCTGGCGTTGTCACGCCCGCGTGGTTTTTGCTGCGCTGCCGGTCTGCCTTTTTGCTCGCGAGGGGCGTTACCGCCGTTACCGCGACGGCTGCCGCTCTCGCCCGGCTGTTCGTCGAGGCGCATGGTTAAGGCGATGCGTTTGCGCTGCAGGTCAACCTCAAGCACTTTGACCTTCACGATATCGCCCGCTTTCACCACTTTGTGCGGATCGTCGATGAACTTGTCGGACAGCGACGAGATGTGAACCAGCCCGTCCTGATGCACGCCAATATCCACAAACGCACCGAAGTTGGTGACGTTGGTCACTGCGCCTTCCAGCACCATGCCCGGCGTCAGGTCGTTCATGGTTTCCACGCCTTCGGCAAACTGTGCGGTTTTAAACTCAGGGCGCGGGTCGCGGCCCGGCTTTTCCAGCTCTTTAATAATGTCCGTCACGGTAGGAACCCCGAAACGCTCATCGGTGAACTGGCTGGCTTTGAGGTCGCGCAGCTCGCTGCTGTTGCCCATTAGATTCTGCAGCGCCTGCTGGGTTGCGGCCAGGATGCGTTCGACTACCGGATAGGCTTCCGGGTGAACGGTAGAGGCATCCAGAGGGTTATCGCCGTGGTTAATACGCAGGAAGCCCGCGCACTGCTCGAAGGCTTTTGGCCCCAGGCGGCTAACTTTCAGCAGCTGCTGGCGGTTCTGGAAGCGGCCGTTTTCGTCGCGCCAGGTGACGATATTCTGCGCCATCATGCGGGTCAGGCCGGCAACGCGGGTTAGCAGCGGCACGGAAGCCGTGTTCAGATCCACGCCAACGGCGTTTACGCAGTCTTCGACTACGGCGTCCAGCTTCCTGGCCAGCTGAGTCTGGCTGACGTCGTGCTGATACTGGCCCACGCCGATAGATTTCGGGTCGATTTTCACCAGCTCGGCCAGCGGATCCTGCAGGCGGCGGGCGATGGAGACGGCCCCGCGGATAGAAACGTCCAGGTCAGGGAACTCCAGCGCTGCCAGTTCGGAAGCAGAGTAGACGGACGCGCCCGCCTCGCTGACGATAACTTTCTGTGCGGTGACTTTCGGGAACTGTTTTTGCACATCCAGGAAGAAGCGCTCGGTTTCGCGGGATGCGGTACCGTTACCGATAGCGACCAGCTCGACGTTGTGCTTCTCGCAAAGTGCAGCCACGGCGACGGCAGCTTTTGCCGCCTGGCCGGTATGCGGATAAATGGTATCGGTGGCAACCAGCTTGCCGGTGGCGTCAACCACCGCGACCTTCACGCCGGTACGCAGGCCTGGATCGAGTCCCATCGTGGCGCGCAGGCCAGCCGGTGCCGCCATCAGCAGGTCATGAAGGTTACGGGCGAAGACGTTAATCGCTTCGTCTTCCGCGCGTTCGCGCACGGTGCCCATCAGCTCGGTTTCAAGATGCATCAGCACCTTGATGCGCCAGGTCCAGCTCACCACGGCCTTGCGCCAGCTATCGGCTGGGGCGTTGTTCAGGCGCAGATTGAGATGGTTGATAATCAGCTGTTCGCAATAGCTCTCGCGCGGTGGCTCATCGAACTGCGGGTCGGCATTCAGCGACAGCTGTAATATGCCTTCATTGCGCCCGCGGAACATCGCCAGCGCGCGGTGGGAAGGAATGGTGGCAATCGCTTCGTGGTGGGCAAAATAGTCGCGAAATTTCGCGCCTTCTTCCTCTTTGCCGCTGACAACGGCCGAGACCAGATGCGCATTTTTCCACAGGTAATCGCGGACTTTGGCCAGCAGCGCGGCGTCTTCAGCGAAACGCTCCATCAGGATGTAGCGTGCGCCGTCCAGCGCGGCTTTGATGTCGGCCACGCCTTTGTCGGCGTCCACGAAGCGGGCAGCTTCCTGCTCCGGGTCGTGTGAAGGTTCGTTCCACAACAAATCAGCCAGCGGCTCAAGGCCTGCTTCGATAGCGATTTGCCCGCGGGTACGGCGCTTGGGTTTATACGGCAGGTAAAGGTCTTCGAGCTCGGTTTTGCTCAGCGTGCCGTTGATGGCACCGGCAAGCTCGTCGCTCAGTTTGCCCTGGTCTGCAATGGATTTGAGAATGGTCTGGCGGCGTTCTTCCAGCTCGCGCAGGTAGCTAAGACGAGTCTCCAGTTGACGCAGTTGCGTGTCATCCAGACCGCCGGTGACTTCCTTACGATAACGTGCGATAAACGGCACGGTATTCCCTTCATCCAGCAGGCGAACGGCAGCTTCTACCTGTTCGTTTCTGGCCTGAAGCTCACCCGCAATAATGCGGCAAAGCGAATCATTCATCATGGCTTTTCATCTGTGTAGTACGGAAAATTCAGCAAACAGTTATACGGATCGGGGCACGAAAATGCCAGCCACCGACCCCCGGATATTGGGTTTCAGACAGTTCTGTGCGAATTATTCAGGTTTAGGATACTCAATTTCATTGACGTACCACTGTGCTTCTCCCGCTGGAGTTTGCACCACGGCTAAATCGCCCACCTCTTTTTTTAGCAGCGCTCGCGCCATCGGCGAGTCGATAGAAATGTAGTCCTTGCGGCCAAAGATCTCGTCGTAGCCGACGATGCGAAAACGCAGCAGGTCGCCGTCGTCGTTTTCTATTTCGACCCACGCGCCAAAGAAGACTTTGCCTTCCTGCTGCGGCGAGTAATCGACAATTTTCAGCCGTTCCAGCGATTTAGTGATGTAGCGAACCCGGCGGTCAATTTCACGCAGGCGTTTTTTGTTGTACTGGTAGTCGGCGTTTTCGCTACGATCGCCAAGGCTGGCGGCCCAGGTCACTTTTTTGGTCACCTCAGGGCGTTCTTCACGCCACAGGTAATCCAGCTCTTTTTTGAGCTTTTCGTAGCCTTCACGGGTGATTAACGGCGTTTTCATCTTTTTGCCCTGCAGCCTGTAAAACCAGAGTGTGATTTAAACCGATGCTCAATGAAGAATGCAACCGGTGCATTTTGGGAAGCAAGTCACCAAATTTTGATTTAAAACGTTGATAACCGACTGTTTAATATGCTTTGTAACAATTTCGACTAGAATGTATACCAGAATTGACTGGTTGTATTAGCGCAGTTTTTTAAGAATACACACTCAACTGTTCGAGCCTTTGGGAGTACAAACGATGCAAGAGAACTATAAAATTCTGGTGGTCGATGACGACATGCGCCTGCGCGCGCTGTTAGAGCGTTATCTCACCGAGCAGGGCTTCCAGGTTCGCAGCGTCGCCAACGCCGAACAAATGGATCGTCTCCTGACCCGTGAATCCTTCCACCTGATGGTGCTGGACCTTATGCTGCCGGGCGAGGATGGTCTCTCTATTTGCCGTCGTCTGCGCAGCCAGAGCAACCCAATGCCGATCATCATGGTGACCGCGAAGGGTGAAGAAGTTGACCGTATTGTCGGTCTGGAAATCGGCGCGGATGACTATATTCCTAAGCCGTTTAACCCGCGTGAGCTGCTGGCCCGTATTCGTGCCGTACTGCGTCGCCAGGCCAACGAACTGCCGGGTGCGCCTTCTCAGGAAGAAGCGGTTATCGCGTTCGGCAAGTTCAAGCTGAACCTCGGCACCCGCGAAATGTTCCGCGAAGACGAGCCAATGCCGTTAACCAGCGGCGAGTTTGCGGTACTGAAAGCGTTGGTAAGCCACCCGCGCGAGCCGCTTTCCCGCGATAAGCTGATGAACCTGGCCCGTGGCCGTGAATACTCCGCGATGGAGCGTTCCATCGACGTACAGATCTCCCGCCTGCGCCGCATGGTGGAAGAGGACCCGGCGCATCCGCGTTATATCCAGACCGTTTGGGGCCTGGGCTACGTCTTTGTCCCGGACGGTTCTAAGGCATGAGGCGAGTTCGCTTCTCACCAAGAAGCTCGTTTGCCCGTACGCTGTTGCTGATCGTCACCTTGCTGTTCGTCAGCCTGGTGACGACCTATCTTGTCGTTCTGAACTTCGCGATTTTGCCGAGCCTGCAGCAGTTTAATAAGGTGCTGGCGTACGAAGTCAGAATGCTGATGACCGACAAACTGCAGCTCGAAGACGGCACCCAACTTGTGGTGCCGCCGGCGTTTCGTCGCGAAATTTACCGCGAGCTGGGTATTTCGCTTTACTCCAACGAGGCGGCGGAAGACGCGGGTCTGCGCTGGGCACAGCACTACGAGTTTCTGAGCCAGCAAATGGCGCAGCAGCTCGGCGGTCCGACCGAAGTGCGCGTTGAGGTGAATAAAAGCTCGCCGGTAGTGTGGCTGAAGACCTGGCTGTCGCCGAACATCTGGGTGCGCGTGCCGCTGACCGAAATTCATCAGGGCGATTTCTCCCCGCTGTTCCGCTACACGCTGGCAATAATGCTGCTGGCGATAGGCGGCGCGTGGCTCTTTATTCGAATACAAAACCGACCGCTGGTCGACCTGGAGCACGCCGCGCTACAGGTCGGTAAAGGAATTATTCCCCCTCCGCTGCGCGAATATGGTGCTTCGGAAGTGAGGTCGGTGACGCGGGCGTTTAACCACATGGCCGCGGGCGTAAAACAGCTGGCCGACGACCGCACGCTGCTGATGGCGGGCGTCAGTCATGACCTGCGTACGCCGCTGACGCGTATTCGTCTGGCAACCGAAATGATGGGGCAGGAAGACGGCTATCTGGCCGAGTCGATCAACAAAGATATCGAAGAGTGTAATGCGATTATCGAGCAGTTTATCGACTATCTGCGCACCGGGCAGGAGATGCCGCTGGAAATGGCAGATCTTAACAGCGTGCTCGGCGAAGTGATTGCTGCCGAAAGCGGCTACGAGCGTGAAATCGACACTGACCTGCAGGACGGCGAGATCCGCCTCAATATTCACCCGCTTTCTATCAAGCGTGCGGTGGCGAATATGGTGGTGAACGCGGCGCGCTACGGTAATGGCTGGATCAAAGTCAGCAGCGGCAGTGAACTAAACCGCGCCTGGTTCCAGGTGGAGGACGATGGCCCGGGCATTGAGCCCGATCAGCTCCAGCATCTGTTCCAGCCGTTTGTGCGTGGCGACAGCGCCCGCAGTACCAGCGGCACCGGGCTGGGCTTAGCTATCGTGCAGCGAATCATCGACAATCATAACGGGATGCTCGATCTCGGGAAAAGCGAGCGCGGCGGGCTGCGTATCCGAGCCTGGTTACCGTTGCCGATAGCCCGGGTTGTGGCCCACAGAGAAAGCTGAGTTGTCGTCAGCCCAATAAAAAACGAACCCCGAGAGGTTCGTTTTTTTTCGCCTTAGTTTTCTGGATTACAGCTTAGGACCGGCTGCTACCAGTGCCGCACCTGCTGGGGTGTCGGTGTACTTCTCGAAGTTTTCCATAAACAGCTTCGCCAGCTGTTCAGCTTTTTCCTGCCACTGCTCCGGAGAGGCGTAGGTGTTACGCGGATCCAGAATCTGGGGATCAACGCCCGCGAGCGAAGTTGGGATCGCGAGGTTAAACATCGGCAGGGTAAAGGTTTCTGCGTCGTCCAGCGAGCCGTCGAGAATAGCGTCGATGATCGCGCGAGTATCTTTAATCGAGATGCGTTTCCCGGTGCCGTTCCAGCCGGTATTCACCAGGTAAGCCTGCGCCCCGGAAGCCTGCATACGCTTCACCAGCACTTCTGCATACTGCGTTGGGTGCAGCGACAGGAACGCCGCGCCAAAGCAGGCGGAGAAGGTTGGCGTTGGCTCGGTCACGCCGCGCTCGGTGCCCGCAAGTTTAGCGGTAAAGCCAGACAGGAAGTGATACTGCGTCTGGTTTGCGGTGAGGCGTGAAACCGGCGGCAGCACGCCGAAAGCGTCGGCGGTCAGGAAGATAACTTTGGTGGCGTGTCCCGCCTTCGACACCGGCTTAACGATGTTGTCGATATGGTAAATCGGGTAGGAAACGCGGGTGTTTTCCGTTTTGGACGCATCATCAAAGTCGATAGTGCCGTCGGCACGGACGGTGACGTTTTCCAGCAGCGCATCGCGGCGGATGGCGTGATAAATATCCGGCTCTGCTTCTTCCGACAGGCGAATGGTTTTGGCATAGCAGCCGCCTTCGAAGTTGAACACGCCGTCATCGTCCCAGCCGTGCTCATCGTCGCCAATCAGGCGGCGTTTTGGGTCGGTGGAAAGCGTTGTTTTACCGGTGCCGGACAGGCCGAAGAACACCGCCACATCACCTTTTTCACCGACGTTTGCCGAGCAGTGCATGGAAGCGATGCCTTTCAGCGGCAGCAGGTAGTTCATGATGGAGAACATGCCTTTTTTCATCTCGCCGCCGTACCAGGTGCCGCCGATAAGCTGCATGCGTTCGGTCAGGTTAAACGCCACAAAGTTTTCGGAGTTCAGGCCCTGTTCTTTCCAGTTCGGGTTGGTACATTTAGCGCCGTTCATCACCACAAAATCAGGCTCAAAGGTTTCCAGCTCTTCGTCCGTGGGGCGAATAAACATGTTCTTAACGAAGTGAGCCTGCCAGGCAACTTCGGTAATAAAGCGTACAGAAAGGCGAGTATCGGCGTTGGCGCCGCAGAAGGCGTCGATGATAAACAGGCGCTTGCCGGAAAGCTGCTGCGTGACCAGGCCTTTCAGATCGTGCCAGGTTTCTTCAGAAAGCGGTTTATTGTCGTTTTTGCCTTTTCCGTTGTCTGACCACCACAGCGTGTCGCGGGTGGTGTCATCGCGAACGATGTATTTATCTTTTGGAGAGCGGCCGGTGAAGATGCCGGTATCAACGGAAACGGCACCTAAGGTGGTGACCACGCCGCGCTCAAAACCTTCCAGTTTTGGGTCGAGCTCTTCGCGGTAGAGGGTATCGTAATCGGGGTTATAGACGACTTCGCTGACGTCATGAATGCCATAAGCCTTGAGATCTTGCGGGGTTATGCCTTTAACTCGCATTTCACTGCTCCTTAGCCAATTTATACTGCCTGATATTGTAGGGTTGTTTAGGGGGGGTTAACCGCGACCACTATCATAAATTTACTCGCCTGCTTAAATTTAACAGGGGAAATGCTTAGGGGATGCCGCAGCGGGGGCAGAGTATGGCAGGAATTCACGGGCTCTCGGGGAAAATATGGCGAATATGTTAACAATTAGGATAAAAACGGAGAACTTTGTGAATGAACGCGCTCTCATACGCAACGCGATGAAACAAGACCGTCATTTGCAGGTCGCAGCCCGCCGTTACACTCAGTCAAAAATCAGCTAATAAGGGATGACTACCATGTTCGTGTCCGAACCGTTACCAAAGGCAACCCGCTGGGGCATTTTGCTGGTGGGGTTTCTTTTAGGCGTGGTGCTGTACCTCACCGAGGGAAATCGAGGCAGCGGCATCTGGCTGCAGGGAGATAGCCAGGCCCTGTACCTTCGTTCTCTTTCCGTGGTGTTCGCAACGACGCTGGCGCTTATCGCTGTACGTTTTAATGGCCTACGGTTCTGGGGGCTGGCGCTTATCCCGCTGCCGGTGGTGGCGCTGATGAGCGGCTGGGTTAACTGGACGACTCAGGGATTGGAGAGCTGGGATCGCCACGATATTGTGCTGGGGTACCAGTGCTCGCTGGCTGCGATGCTCTTTTTAGCCTTGCCGTGGCTGCAGGGACGTCTGCGTTCGAGCGGCGGCTGGGGAGGCTGGCAGGCATTTTACGGCCAGCTCTGGCGTAACGGCATTACGCTGCTGCTGACCGGGCTGCTGGTGCTCTTTTTCTGGGGCGTGCTGGCGCTGTGGGCCGGGTTATTCAAGCTGGTGGATATCACCTTCTTCGACACTCTGTTCTTTAGTTCTTCGGCCTTTGCCTGGATTGCGACCTGTACGGCGGCGGCGCTCGCCGTGACGCTTTGTCGCGACCAGACGCGGGCGATTAACGCGGTAAAACACTTCTTCAGCGTCTTTGCGACCGGCCTTTTGCCGCTGCTGTCGCTGATCTCGCTGATGTTTTTGGCGACGCTGCCGGTGGTTGGCCTCGGGTCTATTTCACAGCATGTGTCCTGCAATGCGTTGCTCAACACCCTCACGCTGATGGTGATGATCGCCGCCGCGGTGGCCTGGCATCCGGAAAGAGAGACTCGGCCTTATCCAGCCTTGCTGGACGGGGCGATTAAGCTGACGTTGCTGCTGTCTCCTGTTTACGCCCTGCTGGCGAGCTATGCGCTGTGGCTACGTGTTTCGTCGTACGGTTGGACGCCATCGCGTGTTTATGCCGCGCTTATCACTCTGACGGTGCTGGTCTGGGCCTTCGGCTACGCGGTAACGTTAATTCGTCAGCGTCGGGAGGCCGTTTTACAGCCGGGATGTATCAATCGTGCGGTGCTTTTACTGGCTCTGTTCCTGCTAGTTGCCGTCAATTCACCACTTTTAGACCCTTACCGCATCAGCGTGAATAACCAGATGGCGCGCTATCATAGCGGTGTTATGAAGCCAGAAAAGATGAGTCTGACGATGCTGCAGTCGTCCGGTAGACGTGGCTATGACGCGATGCGAGAACTGCAAAAAGATCCGGCATTTGTTGCCAGCCCGGAACGTAAAAAGCAGCTCGCAATGCTGCTTAGCGACAGAAAATCGGGCGGGGCTGCGACGATGAAGCTTACCGTTGAGTCGCTGCGTCAGCGCATCGTGCTGGCGGATAAAAATCGCGTGCCGGAAAACTCGTGGTGGCAGGCGATGGTAAAAGACGAAAGCTATCAGGCTCGGGAGTGCCTGGACGATGAGGATAAATGCCTGCTGGTCGGGATGGATCTGAACGGCGATGGTCAGGATGAATGGCTGCTGTGCCAGCCGGAAATGAACTACTGCAAGGTTTACGGAAAAATGGGCGACAGCTGGAAGGATATCGGGCAAGCCCGGGATCTGGATAAAAACCAGATGATGGCCGCGTTAAAGCAGGCGGCTTCCGAAGGCAAGCTCACGGCCGCACCGAAGGTATGGCAGGACGTGATGGTTCAGGGACAGCGGATCAAAGTCGATTATTATCGCTAAAAAAAACGCCTCCGATTAGGAGGCGTTTCAGCTAATTAGTGAACCTGTGGATCTGCCGGAGAGGCATTGTTGCGGATTGCCGCTATGTCCATTGAATCAAATACATAGTGGCTGCCGCAGTAATCACAGTTCATGTCGATTTCGTTGTCTTCCGCCAGAATGCTGTCGATTTCTTCATCCGGCAGCGTGCGCAGCGCATCGGCACAGCGTTCGCGGGAGCAGGTGCACTTGAACTCTACGTCCTGCGGATCGTACAGGGTGACTTCTTCTTCGTGGTAAAGGCGCCATAACACATCGTTCGCCGGCAGCGTCAGCAGCTCTTCTGCCTTGATAGTTTCGGTCAGCGTGGCCAGATGGTTGAAGTCGTCGGTCTCGGCGTTTTGCGCCGGGAGAACCTGCAGCAGCATGCCGCCTGCCGCCGCTTTACCTTCCACTTCACCGGTACGAATAAACAGGCGAGTTGGCAACTGCTCGGAACGCATGAAGTAATCTTCCAGGCAGGCGGCCAGGGTATCCCCCTCCAGCCCGACCACGCCCTGATAGCGCTCGCCTTCGCTTGGGCTGATGGTGATAACCAGATAGCCGTTGCCGACCAGGTCTTTTAACGCCGCATCAGCCGGAATCTCACCCTGGACGCGAGCTACGCCGCGCATTTGCTGTTTGTTGTTCCCGTTGATCACGGCCAACGTCATCGGGCCATCGCCCTGAAGCTGAACGGTGATGTCGCCGTCAAACTTCAGCGTGGCGGTCAGCAGGCTGGTGGCAACCAGCAGCTCGCCGAGGATATTTTTGACCGGCTGCGGGTAGTCATGATTTTCCATGATCTGCTGCCAGGTTTCAGAAACCGTCACCAGCTCGCCGCGAACGGCGTAGTTTTCAAACAGATAGCGGTGTAGTTGGTCGTGTTGAGTCATCGTCATCTCTCTTGCTGGTAGGCGGATTTACGCTTCGCCACCGTGTTTAAATTTCATCAAATCTCGCCGCTCTTTTTTATCCGGGCGGCGATCGGGGTGGGGCATGGTTAGCGCGTTCATTTTGCGTGCCAGCGCCACTTTTTCCCGCTTGGCGATACTTTCCGCCGTTTCTTCATAAAGCTGAGTGGCTTCCGTGGCCGGCCTGCGCTGCCCGGTAATCGCGAGTACGTTAACGGTGCGTTCGTCATTGCCCTGACGCAGCGTGAGAACCGCGTTCAGCTCAACCAGCTTACTGGGTTTGCTACGCTGGCCGTTGTAGTGCACTTTTCCGCCTTCAATCATTTCCCGCGCCACGGCCCGGGTTTTGTAAAAGCGTGCGGCCCACAGCCATTTATCCAGGCGTACGCCTTCGGCTGCTTTTTCTTTCATTACGCCTCCTTAAACGGAAAGCGACGGGATCAGGCGGCGGTAATCGCTAAGGCCAGGGTGGCGCTCAAACGTTTTTTCCGCTTCGCCTGAATCCGGGTTGAGGACGCCGAAGCAGTAGCGAATGCCAAACTTCGCTGCGGCATCAAGAATCGCTTCGCTGTCGTCGATAAATACCGTTCTGGCCGCGTTTAACCCGGTATGTCCGGCTACCGCCTGCCATAAACGCTGATCTTCTTTCGGATAACCAAATGTGTGGGTAGAAAGCAATAAATCAAGGTGCTTACCCAAACCCGTATGTTCAAGCTTCACCGCCAGATTGTGCGGGTGCGCGTTGGTGAGCAGAATACGGCGCTTGCCGCTGGCTTTTGCTGCCTCAAGAAACGGCACAGTATCTTCACGTAGCGCGGCTTTTGGCCCCTGCTCGGTGGTCATCGCACAGATATCCAGCCCGAGGCGCTCGCTCCAGTAATCGAGACAGTACCAGTTTAGCGTATGCTGCACGGCGTGGTATTCGCGAGAAATCAGTTGATGTGCTTCCTGTAGCGGAATGCCGCGCTGGAGGCTAATGGTTTCCGGTACCAGCTTTTTCCAGAAATGGTTATCAAAGGCCAGGTCCAACAGGGTCCCGTCCATATCCAGCAGCAGGGTGTCAACGTCCTGCCAGGCGATAGCACCAGACATAGCTTTAGTCTCGATTGAGGGAAAAATAGCGTACCAGGGTAGCACAACCCGGTACGCAAAGTTTACCCGTAACGGCTACCTCAGTGGTGAAGGCGGGGTCAGCGTGGGATTGAGGCAGCTGTCGTAGTAACGCTGAATTTCGGCCAGCCTCGTGCTGGCACGACGATAGCGGATGACGGCCAGAACGCCGTTTATCGCAGCACAGACCAGCATCGCAATGAGCATCAGAGAAATGCTGATGTAGCTCCACAGGCTATGCGTATCGGAGATTCGGTGCAGCGTGACGTGCTGGGTTCCGTTGGCGTCGGTATAAATACCGGTAATGATCCCTTCGGCGTGGAACGGCGTTTGCAGCAGCATTTCTGCCAGCCGCTGGAATTCGGTCCACTGCTCCTGAGCCGGGAAGTCATACAGCGACATTGGCGGCAGCGGCTGATCCACGAGATCGCCGCCTTCATCATTGATAATGACATAGCCGCCGGGGGCTGGGCTGTTCAGCGACTGTGCAGCGCGCGCGGTTTCACGAATAAAGAAAGGTGCGGTTGAGGTGGCCACGAGGTTATCCAGCGACTCGGCGCTAACCGGCCGTAGCAGGACATTTACCCCGGTCAGTTTTCCTGAATCGGCACGTTTGATGAGCGAATCCCAGTCTTTGGTATTGCCCAGGTTCACCAGGGCATTTTTAAGGCGAACGCACTCTTCTTCTGCGGTACACAGCGCCTGAGTTTTTTTCACAATCCCGGCAAAATCATCCAGCAAAACCATGCCTGATTTCTGGATGGCATCGGCCAGCTGCGGGTTCACTTTACTGTCGCCCTCACCCCCCTGAGGATGCAGCTGCCCGCTGACTGCCCTGGTCAGGGCTACCGCTTTGTCCATGATTTCAGACTCCGGCAGCGGCAGAGGGCGAGCGGTATTCCAGATTATTTGTGAGCAGTCGAACGGCGTGAACGGGAAGCTTTGGCGAGCGTTATAGCTGCCGGGGGTGTGAATATTACACATCCCTGTACCCTTCACTCTTAGGGTATCGCCCACCTGCAGCTTGTACTTTGCGAGGTCCTGTACGCTGCTCGCTTCGATGGACTGAGCCCCTTTTAGCCACGAGGCGCTAAGTTTGATGGGCATTTCCAGCGGAACCCAAATAGTCATCATCAGCAGGACAAGCAGCGCACCGGCGGAAATTAACAGGTTACGCACCCAGTGCTGAAGCGGGAAGTTACGCACTTCGTCATGCAGCGAAAGGAAACGACCCTGGCGCACCACATGGCGGTCGAGATAGATATCAATGTCGGTTTTCTGTCCCAGGTCCTGGGTCACAAACGGCTGCCAGTGCGGCGGATAAATCAGGTCGATAATGCCGAGCGAGATATTGTTCATCTGCTCCTGGTTTGATTCGCCGAACAGCCCCCAGCGCTTAGGCGTGCCGCGCAGGCAGTGGATTTCGCGCAATGCCGTTTTTGCCGGCGGCGCAAAAAGCCCCCACAGCCCGGCGGCAATCAGCAGAACGGCACCGCCAAGCAGCCATGGCAGAAACACCGGAGGCGTAACCAGGCTCAGGAAGAGCATGATAAACGCGATGCAGATAAGCGCCGCTTCGCGCACGCCGTCCGGGCGGCTCAGGGAATATTCTTCCTGCGTTTCCTGGCGGATATTCAGCAGCTCTATCTGTTCACTTTCTTCACCACGGATCGACGCCTGGGTGCCGGAATAACCCTCGATGGCGTACTGCTGCGTGTCCAGCGTATCGTTTTGTAGGGTATTACCGTTGAGCGAAATCACCAGCGGGATGCTGCTCGTGCGGATAAGCTCCACGTCGTTATCGTTGGTGATGAACTGTTCCCAGAAAGGCGGCAGATGAACTTCAACAGAATCGAGGTAATAGCGCCATTTATTGGCGTCATCGGCAGAGAGGCCGTAGCGGGTTATCGACCGGGTCAGAGAAATAACCGTATTGCTTTGCGCCGTCAGCGTCAGCTTGGGCAGCGGATTGCTTGCGCCAGAAGGGCCGATCAGCTCCTGAGAGCGTGAATAGCGCTCGAGATAATTTTCGACGGCTACGCGTTCTTCCGGAGTCAGCTTGCGCGTTGTTGAACCGGAGAATGAACGATCGTGCGAAACCCGGGCTCGCAGCCGCAGGCTTCGCCAAATTAGCCATCCGGCAATCAGCGTGCAGGCCAGCATAGCAGCTAACAGAAATAATAAGGTGCTCATGCTTTCCCCATCAAACAATCGTCTTTTTCATCAAGCTCGGCAAAAGGTCGGCCTTTCAAAAATTTTAGAGATCAGAAGTCATTATCGGCAGGTAAAGGCACAAACTTGAGCTTTTTTTAGGGCGACCAACCTGCAGTAACACAATGTTAGCAAAGCGACTTCGACTGAAATACAAGTAAATTCCTATTCAATACTACCCGTCTTGACAGGGGGGCGCATTACGTGTTTTGGAAAAACATACGTTACAAAAATGTAAATAATAGCCAATGCTCGTTGCACGATATGTGCGGCATGCCGCACAATAAGTTACCTCTTTCACTGTTGATCCCGGCCACATGAGCAAATCACTAAAAAAACCAACGATTTTACATGTCGAAACCGTGGCGCGTTCGCGGTTGTTTAATGTCGAAACGGTGGACCTGGAGTTCAGCAATGGCGTTCGTCGCGTCTATGAACGGATGAAACCTTCTTCCCGCGAGGCGGTGATGATTGTCCCTATTGTTGATAACCACCTGATCCTAATCCGTGAATACGCCGTCGGCACAGAATCCTATGAACTGGGCTTCTCCAAAGGGCTGATTGACCCCGGTGAAACCGTGTTCGAGGCCGCCAACCGCGAGCTGAAGGAAGAGGTTGGCTTTGGGGCAAACCAGCTCACGTTTTTGAAAAAACTGACGATGGCCCCGTCCTATTTTTCCAGCAAAATGAACATCGTGATTGCAGAGGATCTGTATCCCGAGTCGCTGGAAGGGGACGAGCCGGAAGAGCTGCCGCAGGAGCGATGGTCGCTGGACAAGATGATGGATTTGCTGAATGAAGATGATTTCAGCGAGGCGCGCAACGTCAGTGCGCTCTTCCTTGTTCGGGAATGGTTAAGACAGCAGGGCAGGCTGTAAGCCAAACTGCAAAAGAATTAAAAAGAGCCGCTTTATGCGGCCCTTTACTATTTTGCACAGGATTAGAACAGCTCGTGCGTTTCCCCGTTATCGATAATCGTGGTGCCGACCTCATGTACAGCCTGCTGTGTAGGCTGCGTGCCTTCAATGAAGTACTCTTCACGACTGTTGCCGCCGTTGGCCAGCTGGCCTGTACTGCGGTCGATATTCACGGTGACGATGCCCGGTGGCGGCGTCAATGTTTCTTCCGGTACCCCTGCCAGCGCAATTTTCATGAAATCATCCCAGGCTGGCTGAGCGCTCTTCGCGCCGCCTTCGTAGCCGGAGATCTGGTCTTTGATTGCGCCAGATGCGGTGGTGCGGCCAAGGTCACGACGGTGATCGTCAAAGCCAATCCAGACTGACGTTACGACGCCGGGGCCATAGCCGGAGAACCATGCGTCTTTAGAACTGTTGGTGGTCCCGGTTTTGCCGCCGATATCACGACGTTTCAAATCCCGACCCGCACGCCAGCCGGTTCCCTGCCAGCCCGGTTCACCGTAAATGTTGCTGTTCAGCGCGCTTTTGATCAGGAACGACAGCGGCGTGTTGATCACGTGCGGGGCGTATTCCTCAGCCTGCGCCTTAGCAACCAGAGAGCTGTTAGCCTGTTCAAGCTGCGGCATTGGAACGCTGCTGTTTTGTGGCGCCTGCGAGACCGCCACGTCTTCTACGTCCTGATTTTCCAGCACCGTTGATTTCGCCGTGTCGCCGTAGATAACCGGAATATCGCAGCTTGCGCAGGCGACTTTAGGTTTCACTTCGAACACTGTGTTGCCGGTGTCGTCAACGATTTTGGTGATGTAGTAAGGGTCGACCAGGAAGCCGCCGTTAGCCATAACCGAGTAGCCGCGCGCCACCTGCATTGGCGTAAATGACGCGGAGCCCAAAGCCAGTGATTCGGTATGAACGATGTTCGCGGCCGGGAAACCAAAGCGCTGCAGATACTCAGCGGCGTAATCCACGCCCATCGCTCGCATCGCTCGTACCATCACAACGTTCTTGGACTCACCAAGGCCCTGGCGCAGGCGAATTGGCCCGGCATATTGTGCCGGCGAGTTTTTCGGCCGCCAGTCGGATCCTGCCCCGGCATCCCAACGCGAAATAGGCACGTCGTTAAGGATGCTTGCCAGCGTCAGGCCTTTATCCATTGCCGCGGTGTACAGGAAAGGTTTGATGTTTGAACCTACCTGACGCAGCGCCTGGGTGGCACGGTTAAATTTGCTTTGGTTAAAGTCGAAGCCACCAACCAAGGCCAGGACGGCACCGTCGTGTGGATTGAGCGAGACCAGCGCGGAGTTCACGTCAGGCACCTGGCCAAGCCACCATGCATCATCCACTTTTCGAACCCAAATCTGCTGGCCTGCCTGAACCACGTCGGTCACCTTGCGTGGCGTAGCGCCTTGGGCGGTATCTGAGCGATATGGGCGAGCCCAACGCATGCCGGGCATGCCAAGCGAAACGGAGCTGCCGTCTGCCAGCATCGCCGTCGCCTCTTCAGACGCTGCGCGAGTGATCACTGCCGGGAGCAGCGGGCCATAAACCGGCAGGTTTTTCAGCGAGTCGACGATTTTTTTCTCGTTCCAGGCACTTTCGCCCACTTTCCACAGCACGTTTGACGGGCCGCGGTAGCCGTGGCGCATATCGTAGGCCATGACGTTATTGCGAACGGCGTCTTGCGCACCCTGCTGAATCTTGCGGCTGAGGGTGGTGTAGACCTTGTAGCCGTCTTCGTAGGCTTTGTCGCCGTAGCGGCTGACCATGTCCTGGCGCACCAGCTCTGACAGATAAGGCGCGGAGAAGGCGATTTCAGGCGTGTGGTAGCTGGCGTCGATAGGCTGACTGCGCGCTTCGTCATACTGGCTCTGGCTGATATAGCCTTCGCTCAGCATACGCGACAGCACCACGTTGCGGCGTGAGGTTGAACGGTCCATGGAATAGAGCGGGTTAAAGGTTGACGGGGCTTTAGGCAGCCCGGCAATCACCGCAATCTCGCTCAGGGTCAGCTGATCGACCGTTTTACCAAAATAGACCTGGGCGGCAGCGCCGACGCCATAGGCGCGGTAGCCGAGGTAGATTTTGTTCAGGTAAAGCTCAAGGATTTCATCTTTGCTCAGCATCTGCTCGATGCGTACGGCAAGGAAAGCCTCCTTGATTTTACGCATCAGGGTGCGTTCCGGGCTTAGGAAGAAGTTACGTGCCAGCTGCTGTGTAATGGTGCTTGCACCCTGAGAAGCATGGCCAGAGAACAGCGCCACGCTTGCTGCACGGAAGATACCCACTGGGTCAACGCCGTGGTGCTCGTAAAATCGGCTGTCTTCGGTCGCGATAAACGCTTTTACCATCACCGGCGGAATTTGGTTCAGGGTCAGCGGAATACGGCGTTTCTCGCCGTACTGAGCAATGAGCTCGCCGTCAGCGCTGTAAACCTGCATTGGAATCTGCAGCCGCACGTCTCTTAGGGTCGCAACGTCCGGAAGCTGGGGCTCAATATATTTGTATAAGCCGTAAATCGAGCCGGCTCCCAGCAGAACGCAACAGACTGCAAGGATTAATAAGTACTTTACGAACTTCACCTTAAATTTCCCATTAGGTTTCAATTGGGCAGTTTCTAAACAACCGCGCGGTAGTATAAAGGCAAGCCAGAAGCTTTGATATACCCGTTACTGTTTCGGGATCAGGGCTGTTCATCATCCGGATAAGGAGATCGAAACCATGATGTTTCCTGGTTGGAGGATTGGCCTGGATATCCAGGCGGAGGGCGTACGCGCCGCTGCGGTGCAGTGGCACCGGCAAGGGTGGCAATTGCGGCATTGGTGGTTTTTACCCTTCCCGAAGCAGGGACTTGCGGGCGGCATGTTACCCGAACCCGCCACGCTGCGCGAGGCGCTTGCTGCGTGGCGTAAAGAAATCCCCGTGCGTCATCACCTGCGGGTTGGCTTTCCGGCTCAGCGCACTTTGCAGCGCCACATCCCCCGGCCAGCCCGCCGGCTACAGGAGTCAGCCCAGGAAAAGTATATCGCTGGGGCAGCGGCCCGCCAGCTGCAGATGCCCGCGGAACAGCTTTGCTATGACTACCTGGACGAGGGGGAGTCGCTTTACGTGACGGCGGCAAAACAGGAAGACATCGGCGCGCTGCTGGCAAACCTTGCCAGCGTCAAACTCTTTCCCCGGACGATAACGCCGACGGACAAAATTCTTGGCGCTTTGCCCCAGAGTTGTTACTCCGCTGATTGTCGCTTTTTAGTTCATGAAGAACAGGGTTACTGGCTTTGGGCTGCCGTGAACAATCGCGAGCGCTCCGGCTGGCTGGCTAAGTCGCAGGTGGCCGACTTTCCCGCGCTTTGCCTGCAGCTGGGGGCGAGTGCCGGTGAAATCGCGTTTAGCCACGCGGATGGAGATAGTGCCGTGCCCGCTGGGGCTGAACGGCTTAATGCCTGGCAGCCCATCGTTCGCCATCAGCCGCCGCTGCCGCGGCATGGGGGCCTTTACACCCTCGCATTGGGGCTGGCTCTGGGACCCGACCGCTAATGACACCGCTGATAAATCTCCTGCCATGGCGAGCCTCCAGGCGCCACTATCGGCTAAAACTCTGGGCCGGCATCGTGCTGTTCGGCATGCTGTTAGTTGCTGCCCTGGCGCAGCTTTGGGCCACGCCGCTGGCCATGAAAACTCGGCTACAGCAGGCCCAGGCTATCACGCTCGAGGCACAGCAGCCCGTCCTGAAGGCACTGTTATTGCGTAAGCAAACTGAGCTGAAAGACAACCAGCAGCGGCTGGCGGTTCTACGGGCTGAAGTGGCGCGTAAGACCAGTATTTCACGTTGGGAAAGCGTGCTGAATGAGCTTGCCTTTCAGCTGCCCGAAAACAGCTGGCTGCAAAGCGTTAGCTGGCAGAACGAAAACGCTAGCGTATCTGGCGTTGCGGGAGATGCTCGCGAGCTGGGGAAGCTCGAAGCCGCGTTGGGTGCTTTACCCGGAGCCTTTAAGGTCAAGCCCGGCGAGCTGCGTGATGAAAAACATAAGGGGCTTGTCTTTACCTTCACCTTAATACCCAAAGGCGGTGAGCGTGCTGAATAACATTGAGCGCCTTATGAGCGTGCATGTCGGGTTCCGTATTCTGTGCGCAACGGTTTTCCTGCTTGTCATGGCATGGTCGTGCTGGTGGCTGCTGATTCAGCCTCGCCAGCAGCAGCTACTCGAACTAGAACGGCAAAATCAGCAGCACTGGCAGCAAGTGCTCTCGCTGCAGCAGAAGATTGCTGCCGTGCCGAAGGTTGAGCCGCTGCCTGATGTTACTCCCTCGACGATTTTTTCCGCGATGGCGGCGGTAAAACTTGGTGGCGGAAGGCTTGTGAAATGGCAGCCTGACCCGCGCCGTGCCGTGCTGGAAATGCTGTTGCCGTGGCCCAAAGTGCCATTGTTCTTTCGGCAACTGGCGGACTACTCGGGCCTGAAGATACCGACCTTTGTTTTGAGCAGTGCCGGGGAGCAAGTTCGGGTGCTACTGACGCTGGAGTTTACCGATGAAAACCGCTAGCTGGATACTGCTGGCTGTACTCAGCCTGCCGCTGCAGGCGGGGCCGCGTAATCCCTTCCTGTTACCGCCATCGCCCTGCGAATCGTTGCTGAAGCGCCTGGATGGCTGGCAGCTGCGCGGTATGTTTTATCGGCCAGGACCAGAAAACAGCATTGCGCTGATGAAACTCTCCGGTAAGCAATGGCAAAGAGTAAAGGAAGGGCAATGGATTGCGCCGGATGTACAAGTAGCGGCCCTGCTTGAGCAACATATGCGGGTTTCTCTTCGGGGGGACTGTGAAGGGAGCTATTACCACTGGAAGATACAGGGAGGATCCGATGATAAGACATATCGTGGCAGGCGCACTGATGCTCGTACCGCTGACGAGCTGGCCGAAAAACAACGTCACTCTGACGCTGGATGAAACGCCGGTCGTGCAGGTTCTGCAAACGCTGGCCGAGCTGCAAAGTTTTAACGTAATGATCGCCCCTGAGGTGACGGGAAATCTCTCTCTGCGTTTGGTTAATGTCCCGTGGGAGCTGGCTTTTCAGCAGGTGCTCAGGTTGTCGAGCCTGACTTCATCAACGACGGGAAACATTCTTCAAATTCGGCAGAAGCAGGATCCGGCGAAGCTACGCGCTCAGCGGGAGGCCGCGCGTAAGCAAAGCGTGCTTGAGCAACCTTTGATTCAGGCGGTCTATACGCCACGCTATGCTGAGGTAGCCGATCTCGCCGCAGGGATAAAAGCGAATGAAGAGAAGCTGCTCGGGCCCAGGGGCAGTATCACCGTGGATAAGCGCACAAATCGCCTGGTAGTACGCGATAACAAGCAAGCGCAAAAGCGCATTGCGTCATGGGTTGCAGATATGGATGTCTCTATGGGGCAGGTTGAGCTGTCTGCCCATATTGTCACTATCAACCAGGAGAAGCTGCGAGAGCTTGGCGTGAAGTGGAGCGCTCCGGCGGGAGAGGCAGAAGCGAGGTTGCATCAGGCAACAACGGTTTCAAGCCAGCTCGCGGTAAATGCCGCGAACACAACGTTGGGGTTTAATATCGGCCGCATCAATGGCCGCATGCTTGAACTGGAGCTTAGTGCGCTTGAGCAGCAACAGCAACTGGACATTATCGCCAGCCCACGCCTGCTGGTGGCGCATCAGCAGGCTGCCAGTATCAAGCAGGGGACTGAAATTCCGTATCAGGTGTCCAACGGCAAAAATGAAGCGACCTCGGTGGAGTTTAAAGAAGCCGTGCTAGGCATGGAGGTGACGCCCACAATCAGCCACCACGGCACGATTCGCCTACAGCTGCGCATTAGCCAGAACATGCCGGGGCGCAGCATCCAACATGCGGATGGCGAGGCATTAGCCATTGATAAGCAGGAGATTGAAACGCAGGTAGAAGTGAAAGACGGCGAGACGCTGGCGTTAGGCGGGATCTTTCAGCAGCAGAACAACCGAACCCTGGATAGCGTCCCTGTGCTGGGAAATATTCCACTTATCGGCCAATTGTTCCGGTACGACGGGAAAAAACGCCAACGTCGGGAATTAGTTGTGTTTATCACCCCAAGGCTGATCGCATTGCCCTAGCCGGTTTCCACTTCTGCCTGCGGATTTTTCTGCCAAACAGTGCCCAGGTGTTTGACGGCAGAGAGGAATTAGCATACAAGGTGTACCGTTTCGGGAGGCAGGGTATTGAGAACCTGTGGCCGGGAAAGCTGGAACAGGCTTTTCGTCCCGAGCCAGGCGCCAGGTGATTTATTCGGTTGCCAAACCCCCTTGAGTATTGAGATAATTTTTAGTCTGATTCTCGAACTCACGCTTATGAGGTTTCAGTTCATGTCCCGCCGCAGCAGGTTGTTATCGGGCGGGTTTACTATCAACGAATTGTCTTAGTAGTACCGAAAAAATGGCAGAGAAACGCAATATCTTTCTGGTTGGGCCTATGGGTGCCGGCAAAAGCACTATTGGGCGTCAGTTAGCTCAGCAACTCAATATGGAATTTTTCGATTCTGATCAAGAGATTGAGAAACGTACCGGAGCTGATGTGGGCTGGGTATTCGACGTTGAAGGCGAAGAAGGCTTCCGCGATCGCGAAGAAAAAATTATCAACGAACTCACTGAAAAACAGGGCATCGTGCTGGCTACCGGCGGCGGCTCTGTGAAGTCTCGTGAAACCCGCAATCGTCTTTCCGCCCGTGGCGTAGTGGTTTATCTTGAGACCACCATTGAGAAACAGCTTGCACGTACTCAGCGCGATAAAAAACGTCCGCTGCTGCAGGTTGAGACTCCACCTCGTGAAGTTCTGGAAGCGCTGGCGCACGAACGCAATCCGCTGTACGAAGAGATTGCTGATGTAACGATTCGCACCGACGATCAAAGCGCCAAAGTGGTTGCAAACCAGATTATTCATATGCTGGAAAGCAACTGATTCTGGCTTAATCAAGAAACGCCTGCGGGCAAAGCAACATAAGGTGGGCTCCGCGTAATGGAGAGGCTGAAAGTCACTCTTGGGGAACGTAGTTACCCTATTACCATTGCCGCCGGGTTATTCAATGACCCGGCTTCCTTTTGGCCGCTGAAAGCTGGCGACCAGACTATGCTGGTCACCAATGAAACCCTTGCGCCTCTCTATCTGGACAGGGTTCGTGGTCTTCTGGAACAGGCAGGCGTTAAGGTCGATACCGTCATTCTTCCGGATGGCGAACAGTTTAAAAGCCTCGCGGTGCTCGATACCGTCTTTACGGCGCTG
This sequence comes from Cedecea selenatireducens, assembly GCF_042138895.1. Taxonomy (NCBI): domain Bacteria; kingdom Pseudomonadati; phylum Pseudomonadota; class Gammaproteobacteria; order Enterobacterales; family Enterobacteriaceae; genus Cedecea; species Cedecea selenatireducens. The sequence goes on from NZ_JBHIKW010000017.1 coordinate 50,430, forward strand.
CTGGAAAAACCTCACGGTCGTGATACTACGCTGATTGCTTTAGGCGGCGGTGTTGTGGGCGATTTGACCGGTTTTGCCGCAGCGAGCTATCAGCGCGGGGTTCGTTTTATCCAGGTTCCCACCACGCTGCTTTCGCAGGTGGACTCCTCCGTAGGCGGCAAAACGGCCGTCAACCATCCCCTCGGCAAAAACATGATTGGCGCGTTCTATCAGCCCGCTTCGGTGGTGGTTGATCTTGATTGCCTGTCAACTTTGCCTGCGCGGGAGCTGGCTTCGGGCCTGGCAGAAGTCATTAAATACGGCATTATTCTCGACGGTGAGTTTTTTGACTGGCTTGAAGAGAATATCGACGCATTGCTGAAGCTGGACGGTCAGGCAATGGCGTACTGTATCCGCCGTTGTTGTGAGTTGAAAGCCGAAGTTGTTGCTGCGGACGAGCGAGAAAGTGGCTTACGTGCTTTACTGAATCTGGGTCATACGTTTGGCCATGCTATTGAAGCCGAAATGGGCTATGGCAACTGGTTGCACGGTGAGGCCGTGGCTGCCGGGATGGTGATGGCGGCGCGAACCGCTCAGCGCCTGGGTCAATTCAGTGAGGCAGAAGTTCAGCGTGTGATCGCGCTGCTGGCACGAGCCGGATTACCGGTTAACGGGCCACAGGAAATGTCCCCTGACGCGTATATGCCCCACATGATGCGTGACAAAAAAGTATTAGCCGGCGAGCTGCGTTTGATTCTGCCGCTGGCAATAGGGAAGAGTGAAGTGCGCGGTGGAGTACCGCACGATGTCGTTCTATCAGCCATTGCTGATTGCCAGCAGGCTTAACAACTAGAATTTTTACAGTATTTAACTTCGGGCGTAATGCGGACATGAGCATGCGCCTTTGAGTGGGGTGTTAAATGGATGAGTTTAAACCAGAAGACGAGCTGAAACCCGATCCAAGCGATCGTCGTCCTGGGCGTTCCCGCAAACCTGACGAGTTCGACAAAGAACCGCAGATCAACGTCGATGACGTCGATCTTGATGCGGACGAACGTCGTCCTTCTCGTTCACGCCGCGAGCGTGAAGAAGAAGTCGAGGAAGAGTACGAAGGTGATGACGGCATGGCCGCAGATCCTCGTCCGGCGCGTGGACGTAAAAAGGCAGCAAAACAGAAAGCGCCTGCTTCTCGTCAGCACATCATGATGGGCGTAGGGATTCTGGTCCTGCTGCTGCTTATCATCGGCATCGGTTCAGCGCTGAAAGCACCTTCATCCACTCCAGATACTGCTGAGCAAAAACCGGGCGCGGAGAAGAACATCGATCTCTCCGGCTCGAATACTGCGACGCCTGCCGATCAGGCAAACGGCGCTCAGCCGCAGCCGGGGAATACCCCAGCTACTGGCCAGCAGAACCCGCAGGATGTTTCTCTGCCGCCTATTTCTTCTACGCCAACCCAGGCACAGACTCAGCCGCAGCCTGAAGGGCAGCAGCGCGTTGAGGTTCCTGGGAACCTGAATAACGCACTGACTCAGCCTCAGCAGCAGGGCCAGATTGACAACGTGGTTAGTAATTCCACGCTGCCGACCGAACCAGCCACTGTAGCACCTATTGCCGGTAGCAAAACCGAGCCGCGCAAGCTGGCAGGTACTCAGGAACCAACCCGTACCGTTGAGTCTCGCCCTGAACGTAAAAAAGCGGTGATTGAGCCTGTACGTAAAGCGGAATCGAAACCGCAGGTAAAAGCGGAAAGCAAGCCGGTTGCAACGGCAAAACACAGCGAACCTGCTCCGGTTGTCTCCACGCCAGTGAAAGCGCCATCAACCAGCGTTGCAACATCCACTCCGGCGCCAAAGGCTACGGCATCCACCACGCCTAAAGCACAACCGCAGGCGGCCGCAAGCACTGGCGGCACGGTTAGCGGTGATGCAAGCGCCATTAAAAGCGCGCCAGGCAGCCACTACACGCTGCAGCTGAGCTCTTCTTCAAACTCAGCAAACCTGAATGCGTGGGCGAAAAAAGAGAACCTGCAACACTATATGGTTTACCAGACCCAGCGTAACGGCCAGCCATGGTACGTGCTGGTGACCGGTGTTTATGCGACGAAAGATGACGCAAAACGCGCGGTTTCAAACCTGCCGGCAGACGTTCAGGCTAAGAACCCGTGGGCAAAACCTATTCATCAGGTGCAGTCTGACCTTAAGTGAAAATAAGCGCAGTCGCTGTCGGAGCCTTTCCACAGCTGGATAAGGTGTAAATAGTAAGGCAGCATGAAAAAAAATCGCGCTTTTCTGAAATGGGCAGGGGGAAAGTTCCCCCTGCTGGACGACATAAAAAAGTATCTGCCGGAAGGCGACTGTCTGATTGAGCCCTTCGTTGGCGCCGGGTCGGTATTTCTCAATACCGATTATCAGCGCTATATCCTCGCGGACATCAACAGCGATCTGATTAACCTCTACGATATCGTCAAAAACCGCGCGGATGAGTACGTGCGGGAATCTCGCTTGCTCTTCACCAAAGAGAAAAACGAAGAGGCGACCTATTACGCCTTCCGCGTCGAATTTAATCAGTGCACCGACAAATTCCGGCGTGCGGTGCTGTTTCTGTATCTTAACCGCCATTGTTACAACGGCCTGTGCCGTTATAATCTGCGCGGTGCATTTAACGTGCCGTTTGGCCGCTACAGCAAGCCTTACTTCCCGGAAGAAGAGCTGTACAACTTTGCCGAACGAGCCAAAAATGCCACTTTTGTCTGCCAGTCATATGACGTCAGCATGGTAAACGTTGCCGCAGGTTCCGTTGTGTATTGCGATCCGCCTTACGCGCCGCTTTCCGCCACCGCCAACTTTACCGCTTATCACACGGACAGTTTCAGCATGGTGCAACAGAAGCATCTGGCGGAGCTGGCTGAAAAACTGCGTGAGCAGAGCATCCCGGTCGTGATTTCCAATCACGATACCGAGCTCACTCGCGAGTGGTACAAGAATGCTACCGATTTCCGTAAGCTGCAGGTAAGACGCAGCATCAGCCGAAACGGTGGAGAACGTAACAAGGTGGACGAACTTCTGGCGCTTTATAACGTAAAGTTTGCCTGAGCCGTTTCGCCCGCCGCTGAAGATGAATGACTCCTGGAGAAGCGGATGAAACAGTATTTGATTGCCCCCTCAATCCTCTCTGCCGACTTCGCCCGACTGGGCGAGGATACGGCTAAAGCGCTGGCCGCAGGTGGTGACGTCGTCCATTTTGACGTCATGGATAACCACTATGTCCCTAACCTGACGATGGGGCCAATGGTGCTTAAGGCACTGCGCGATTACGGCATCACCGCGCCTATTGATGTCCATCTGATGGTGAAGCCGGTTGACCGTATCATTCCTGACTTCGCCGCTGCGGGCGCCAGCATCATTACTTTCCACCCGGAAGCTTCTGAACATGTCGATCGCTCCCTGCAGCTTATCAAAGAGCACGGCTGCAAAGCGGGTCTGGTGCTGAACCCGGCGACCTCCCTTTCCTGGCTGGATCACGTTATGGATAAGCTGGATGTGATTTTGCTGATGTCCGTCAACCCAGGGTTTGGCGGCCAGTCGTTCATTCCCCACACGCTTGAAAAGCTGCGCCAGGTTCGTGAGCGTATTGATGCATCCGGCTATGATATCCGCCTTGAAGTGGACGGCGGCGTTAAAGCCGACAATATTGCGGAAATCGCCGCTGCGGGCGCAGATATGTTCGTCGCAGGTTCCGCCATTTTCGGCCAGCCTGATTATAAAGCGGTGGTTGACCGCATGCGTTCTGAACTGGCTAAGGTAAGTCATGGATAAGTTTCAAAAAATTCGAGGTGTTGCCTTCGATCTTGACGGCACGCTCATCGACACGGCGCTTGGCCTGAGCCAGGCTGTCGATCTCGCCCTGTACGCGCTTGAACTGCCTGTGGCGGGTGAAGAACGCGTAGTGACCTGGATTGGTAACGGCGCGGATATCATGATGCAGCGGGCGCTTAAGTGGTCGCTGAAAGATAAAGAGCCCGATCTCGCTCAGCTGAATATGGCGCGCAAACTGTTCGATCGCTACTACGCGGAAACGGTTGAAGAAGGGAGCTTTCTGTTCCCGGGCGTGGCCGCAACGCTTGCTGCTCTGAAAGAGAAAGGCCTGCCGCTCGCCGTGGTCACCAACAAACCCACGCCTTTTGTCACGCCGCTGCTGGAAGATCTGGGCATTGCCCAATATTTCCAGACCATCATCGGCGGTGACGATGTGAAAGAGAAAAAGCCGCACCCGGAAGCACTGTACAAAGTTATGGAAACCCTGGGCCTGGCGGCGGACGAGCTGCTTTTTGTTGGCGACTCCCGCAATGATATTCAGGCCGCACAGGCGGCCGGCTGCCCAAGCGTCGGCCTGACCTGGGGTTATAACTATGGCGAAGCGATCGGGCTGAGCAACCCGGACGTTGTGTTCGATCGTTTCGAAGACTTATTGCCCGCTTTCGGGCTACCACCTTTAGCAAATCAGGAAGCAGAAAATGAGTAAGCCCATCGTATTTAGCGGCGCGCAGCCGTCAGGCGAATTAACCATTGGCAACTACATGGGTGCGCTGCGTCAGTGGGTAAACATGCAGGATGATTATCACTGTATTTACTGCATCGTTGATCAGCATGCGATTACCGTTCGTCAGGACCCGACCGCGCTGCGTAAAGCGACGCTGGACACCCTGGCGCTGTATCTGGCCTGCGGCATTGACCCGAAAAAGAGCACCATTTTCGTTCAGTCCCACGTGCCTGAGCACGCGCAGCTGAGCTGGGTGCTGAACTGCTACACCTATTTCGGCGAGCTGAGCCGTATGACTCAGTTCAAGGACAAGTCCGCCCGCTACGAAGAAAACATCAACGCCGGTTTGTTCGACTATCCGGTGCTGATGGCGGCAGACATTCTGCTGTATCAGACCAATCAGGTCCCGGTGGGTGAAGACCAGAAGCAGCACCTGGAGCTGAGCCGCGACATTGCAGGCCGCTTTAACGCGCTGTACGGCGACATCTTCAAAGTGCCTGAGCCGTTTATTCCTAAGTCCGGCGCCCGCGTGATGTCCCTGCTTGAGCCGACGAAAAAGATGTCTAAGTCTGACGATAACCGCAATAACGTTATCGGCCTGCTGGAAGACCCGAAATCCGTAGTGAAGAAAATCAAACGCGCGGTGACCGACTCCGAAGAGCCGCCTGTCGTGCGTTACGATGTGAAAGAGAAGGCCGGGGTATCTAACCTGCTGGATATTCTTTCCGGCGTTACAGGCAAAGCGATTCCTGAGCTTGAAGCCAGCTTTGAAGGCAAAATGTATGGTCACCTGAAAGGCGAAGTGGCGGAAGCCGTGTCCGGTATGCTGACCGAGCTTCAGGAGCGCTATCACCGTTACCGCAACGATGAAGCTTTCCTGCAGCAGGTGATGAAAGAGGGCTCAGAAAAAGCGCGAGCTCGCGCCGGTGAGACGCTGAAAAAGGTGTATGAAGCGATCGGTTTTGTCGCTCACCCATAATTTTTCCCTATGAATAACCCGCCGCCTGGCGGGTTATTTCTTTTTTGTGACCCCATTCTCCTTTTGTCATTTTCCCCTTTGCCATCTATATTCAATTTTATGAAGATATATTCATTCAATAAATTGAAGATAACAGATGAGCCGCAGCTTTATTAAAAAAGAGGGCGTAGCCCAATCCAGTCTGGCCCGTTATTTACTGGGTGAGAAATGTGGTAACAGACTGAAAACCATCGATGAGTTAGCCGGTGAGTGCGGTTTTTCCGTAGGCCTGACGCAGGCGGCCTTGAAGACGCTGGAGAAGGCTGGCGCCGTGAGCGTTGAGCGCCGCGGCCGCAACGGCAGCTACCTGTTGAGCATGGATAACAAAGCCCTATTGGCGTTCGCGGATATCGGCAATGTAGTGTGTGCTATGCCGCTGCCGTACACCCGGCTTTATGAAGGGCTTGCCAGCGGCTTAAAGGCGCAGTTTGACGGGATTCCGTTTTACTACGCCCACATGCGAGGGTCTGATGCTCGCGTGGAATGTTTGCTGAATGGGGTTTATGACCTTGCCGTGGTCTCCAGGCTGGCGGCGGACAGCTACCTCAGCAATCCGGGCATTTTTACCGCCCTGGCGCTGGGACCGCATACCTACGTCGGCGAGCATAAGCTGATTTGCCGCGCCGGGCAGCAGGAGAGTATCCGCCGTATCGGCATTGACCCACGTTCTGCGGATCAGCGCATCATGACGGATGTCTACTTTGCCGGCCAGGATGTGGAAATACTCGACGTGTCGTACCACGAGTGCCTGAACCGCATTGCGAAAGGCAATATTGATGCGGTGATTTGGAACGTCAGCAACGAGGCCGATCTGACGGCGCTGGGGCTGACGGCGCTGCCGCTCAGCGGCGATAAATGTTTCCTGGCGGCGTCGGAAGCAGTGGTGCTGACGCGAAGCGAAGATATCCCTATCCAGCAGCTGTTGAGAACGGTGGTGGATAAAAATGAACTGCTGGCGCATCAGCAAAGCGTGCTGAGCGGCGAACAGGAACCAAGCTATTGACAGAGGTAATCAGTATGGAAGACCGGCTCAACCTGCTGTGTGAGGCAGGCGTCATCGACCGGGATATTTGCGATGGCATGAAGGCTGTGGTGACGCAGCTGGAAACCCGCTGGGCTATCCCGCTGCAGAACGACCAGGGCGCGATGGCTATTACCCACATGGCTAATGCGCTGATGCGCAGTCGGCGAGGTGAGGAAGTCGGCCCGCTGGATGACGAGCTGCTGGCGGAGATTAAAACCGACAGCGTGTTTGGCGAAGTGGAGCAGGCGCATTATTCGCTGCTGGCTCCGTTCAACGTCAAGCTGCATCCGAACGAAGAAGGTTATCTGCTCGCTAACCTGTTCGGCCTGTGGCTGATTCATAAGAGCTAACGGATTTACTGACAGCGGTTTTTCTCAATCTAAATATTCAAAAAAATGATTATTTAGGCTGGTTTATTTATCAGGTCGCGAGGCAAGGCATGTTTATTGAGGCACTCAAGGCACAGAATCCGGCGTTGATTGATGCGGCCAGAACCCTCTGGCGGCAGGGCGCGGTGCTGCCCGATACCTGGATTATCGATGTCGATCAGGTTCTGGAAAACGGCCGGAAACTGCTCGCGGCCGCGCAGAAACACGGCATCACGCTCTACTTTATGACCAAGCAGCTGGGGCGCAATCCGTGGCTTGCCAACAAACTGGTTGAGCTGGGCTTTAAAGGGGCGGTTGCCGTCGATTTTAAAGAGGCCAGAACGCTGCGTGCTGCAAATGTTCCCGTATCACATGTCGGCCACCTGGTGCAGGTTCCGGTCGCGCAGGTAGAAGAGAGCGTGAGCGGGGCGACGGAAATCATCACGCTGTTTTCGCTGGAGAAAGCTCGTGAAGTCTCGGATGCCGCGCTGGCCAGCGGGCGTGTTCAGGCCGTCATGCTGAAAGTGTTTGCCGAGTACGACCGCCTTTATCCGGGCCAGGAAGCCGGTTTCCCGCTTAACGAGCTGGATGACGTCGTGCGCGAGATCCGGTCGATGACGGGGATTCGGCTGACCGGCCTGACGCATTTCCCCTGCCTGCTTTGGAACGAAGAGCAGCAGCAAACGCAGCCGACCCGCAACCTGATGACGCTGCTGAAAGCGCGTGACCTGCTGCAGGACCAGGGCATTGAGATTGAGCAAATTAATGCCCCATCGGCCTCCAGTTGCAACACGTTACCCATTCTTGCCGAACACGGCGTGACCCACGCGGAACCCGGCCATGCGCTGACCGGCACTATCCCGGCAAACCAGCACGGTGACCAGCCGGAAGCCATTGCCATGCTCTACCTGACGGAAATCTCCCATCAGTTCCAGGGCAAAAGCTACTGCTTCGGTGGCGGATATTATCGTCGTGGCCATGCGCAGAATGCGCTGGTGTTTGACGCCGCCGGTCAATCGGAGTCTGCCCGGCTGCTGCCGCCAGACATCACCAGCATTGATTATCACCTTGCGCTGGAAGGCCGCTATCCCGTTGGTAGCCCGGTGGTGATGTGCTTCCGCACGCAGGTTTTTGTTACCCGCAGCGACGTGGCGCTGGTGTCCGGCATTCAAAGCGGGAATCCGCTACTTGAAGCGCTGTACGACAGCCTTGGTCACCCTATATCGAGAGGTCAGCATGAGTAAGTTTTTGGTGCTGGTGATAGACAGCTTCGGCGTGGGAGCGATGGACGATGTGCCGGCGGTTAGGCCGCAGGATATCGGGGCGAATACCTGCGGGCATATCTTGCAGCATTTTCCTGAACTGCGCTTACCCACGCTTGAGAAGCTGGGGCTGATTAACGCGCTGGGCTTTGCCGCCAACGTTATGCAGGGGAACGTCGATGCCGTCTATGGAACCGCGGCGTTGCAGCATGAAGGCGGCGACACTTTTATGGGCCATCAGGAAATTCTGGGCACAAAGCCACAAACTCCATTACGTATGCCGTTTTCCGACGTTATCGATGACGTTGAGCGAGCGTTAGTGAGTGCGGGCTGGGAGGTTGAACGCAAGGGCGGCGAGCTGCAATTCCTGTGGGTGAACCAGGCTGTTGCCGTTGGCGATAATCTTGAGGCCGATCTCGGGCAGGTGTTTAACATCAGCGCCAATCTCAGCGCGATACCGTTTGAGCAGGTACGCGCCATTGGCGAAGTGGTACGGCGCTGCGTGAAGGTCGGGCGGGTGATTGCTTTTGGTGGCCTGCTTGAGAGCAGCGAACAGTTGATCGACGCCGCTGAAGAAAAACAGGGCCTTTATGTCGGCATTAATGCGCCGCGTTCCGGGGTATATAAAAGTGGGTTTCAGGTCGTGCACATGGGCTATGGCGTGGACGCTAGCGTCCAGGCTCCGCAGCAGCTGCATCAGGTCGGGGTTAAAACCGTGCTGGTGGGAAAGGTGGCCGACATCGCGATTAACCCACACGGCATCAGCTACCAGAATCTGGTCGACTCCCAGAGCATCCTCGATATCACCCGGGATGAGCTGAATAAACCCGGCCGCGCGTTTATCTGTACCAACATTCAGGAAACTGACCTGGCGGGCCATGCGGAAGACGTTGCGCGCTACGCCGAGCGACTTGAGCTGGTAGATAAAAACCTGGCTTTGCTGATGGCGGATATGCAGGCGGGAGACTGCCTGGTGGTGATGGCCGACCACGGTAACGATCCGACTATCGGCCACAGCAAGCACACGCGTGAAAACGTCCCTTTGCTGGTGTGGCAGCCCGGCATAACAGGCGCTTATCTGGGCGCACGCGCTACGCTTTCTGATGTAGGCGCAACGGTTTGTGACTTTTTCCGGGCAGCTGCGCCGCAGAACGGTACTTCGTTCCTGCCGCTGCTGAATGTCTCTTCTGCACGTGGAGTGAATCATGACAGGGCATAAGCATATCGATCCATCGGGCTATACCTATGCCCATGAGCATCTTCATATCGATCTTTCCAGCTTCAAGGACAACATCGATTGCCGTCTGGATCAGTACGAGCTGATTTGCGGTGAGATGACGTCACTCTATGAGCAGGGCGTACGCAATATCATAGAAATGACCAACCGCTATATGGGGCGTAACCCTCAGTTTATGCTGGATATCATGCGTGATACCGGTATGAACGTGATGGCCTGTACCGGTTATTATCAGCACGATTTCTTCCCGCCGCACGTGGCGACCACGCCGGTGAAAGTGCTGGCGCAGGAGATGATCGATGAAATTGAAATCGGCATCGACGGCACGGCGTTAAAAGCCGGGATTATCGCGGAGATTGGCTCCAGCGTGGATGTGATTACGCCGGTAGAAGCCCGGGTATTTCAGGCGGCGGCCATCGCCCATCATGAGACCGGTCGGCCTATTTCGACCCATACCTCATTCAGCACCATGGGCCTTGAGCAACTGGCGCTCCTGAAGTCCTGGTGCGTGGATCTTTCCCGCGTCACCATCGGCCACTGTGACCTGAAAGATAACCTCGAAAACATCCTGCGGATGATTGACCTGGGCGCCTACGTTCAGTTCGATACCATCGGCAAAAACAGCTATTACCCGGACGAAAAACGCATTGCGATGCTGAGTGCGCTCAAAGAACGCGGCCTGCTCGACCACGTCATGCTGTCGATGGATATTACTCGCCGCTCTCATTTAAAAGCGAACGGCGGGCCTGGTTTTGATTATTTACTTACCACGTTTGTGCCGATGCTGCTGGAGGCCGGTTTCAGCCAGGCAGACATCGATTTGATGTTACGTGACAACCCCTCTGTCTTCTATAAGTAAGGATTTTCCATGAAAAAGATCGGTGTCGCTGGCTTACAGCGCGAACTTATCAAACAAACCATCGAAACCGCCGCACCCGGCAGCTTCGAAGTGTTTATCTATAACGACATGGACGCCGCGCTGAAGGTGAAATCCGGGCAGCTTGATTACTACATTGGGGCCTGTAATACCGGGGCAGGTGCGGCGCTGTCTATCGCCATCGCGGTGATCGGCTACAACCGCAGCTGCACCATCGCCAAGCCCGGTATCAAAGCCAAAGAGGAGCAAATTGCCCGCCTGGTCTCAGAAGGCAAGGTGGCGTTTGGGCTCTCCGTGGAGCATATCGAGCATGCCATCCCGCTGCTGGTTAACCATTTAAAATAAAGGCATCCGTATGGAATTTTACCTTCACCTTGTTGTTGTTGCCTTGCTTACCGGGATGACGGCTTTACTGGCGCACCGCTCAGCGGCGGTGTTTCATGACGGGATCCGACCGATTCTGCCGCAGCTTATCGAAGGCAATATGAATCGCCGCGAGGCGGGCAGTATCGCCTTTGGCCTGAGCATCGGCTTTGTGGCCTCGGTTGGGATCTCTTTTACCCTGAAGACCGGGCTGCTTAACAGCTGGCTGCTGTTCTTGCCGACCGACATCCTCGGCGTGCTGGCGGCGAACAGCGTGCTGGCCTTTGGGCTTGGCGCCGTCTGGGGCGTTCTGATCCTCACCTGCCTGGTGCCGGTGAATCACCTGCTGACCGCGCTGCCGGTAGACGTTCTCGGCTCGCTGGGCGAACTGAGTTCTCCGGTGGTTTCAGCCTTTGCGCTGTTCCCGCTGGTGGCGATTTTCTACCAGTTTGGCTGGAAGAACAGCCTGTTCGCGGCGGTGGTTGTGCTGCTAACCCGCGTGCTGGTGGTGCGTTTCTTCCCGCAGCTGAACCCTGAGTCCATCGAGATTTTCGTCGGTATGGTTATGCTGCTGGCGATTGCGATTTTTCAGGATCTGCGCGCTCGCGATAAGCATGAGCACGATGCTCACGGGCAGTCGGTGTTTGAGGAGCGTACCTCGAGGATCATTAAAAATCTGCCTTATATCGCCATCGTTGGTGGCCTGATCGCCACCGTTGCCAGCATGAAGCTCTTTGCAGGTAGCGAGGTGTCTATCTTTACGCTGGAAAAAGCCTACAAGATTGGCCTCGATCCAACCCAGTCCCAGAGTCTGATAGATCAGGCCGCGCTGGCCGAGTTTATGCGTGGCCTGGGCTTTGTGCCGATGATTGCCACGACGGCGCTGGCGACCGGGGTTTATGCCGTGGCGGGGTTCACCTTTGTTTTTGCCGTAGGCTATCTGATTGCTAACCCGCTGCTCGCTTTTGTGGTCGGGGCGCTGGTGATTTCTGCCGAAGTCCTGCTGCTTCGTTCCATCGGGAAATGGCTGGGGCGTTATCCTTCGGTACGCAACGCCTCGGACAACATCCGTAACGCGATGAACATGCTGATGGAGATGGCGCTGCTGATTGGCTCTATCTTTGCCGCCATCAAGATGGCGGGCTATACCGGCTTCACCATCGCAACGGCGCTGTATTTCCTGAACGAATCGCTGGGCCGCCCGGTGCAGAAAATGGCCGCGCCGGTTGTGGCGGTGATGATAACCGGCATTGTGCTGAATATTCTCTTCTTCTGCGGCCTGTTTATCCCGGCCTAAGGGAGGTTGTGTGGAAAGCTCGCCGTTGCAAAGCCTGAACCTGGCTCAGGCGCAGCAAAAGCAGTTTCGGCTGGTGGATATTATCTGCCGGCATTTTCCCGGCGCTGATTTTCTCAGCCAGGGCGATGTTGGCCTGGTACATGGTCTTAATCAGCCAAAAACCACGCAGCGGGTTGAGTGGGTTCTGGCCGACTTTTTCTCTGCGCCAGCCGCCGCGCTGGTGCAGGGGGCCGGCACAGGGGCTATCCGCAGCGGGCTGGCGGCCTTGTTAAAGGCGGGCGATAAGCTGCTGATTCATCAGGCACCTCTGTACCCTACCACGGCAGTTATTGCCGAACAGATGGGGCTTGATCTAATCAGGGCCGATTTTAATAAACCTGGTGAAGTGGATACCGCTATCGCCACGCATCGTCCGGCTGCGGCTTTGATTCAGCACACCCGCCAGACGCTGGATGATGCCTATCGGCTCGCAGATGTCATTGCCTGCTTTAACCGCCATGGTTTGCCGTCGCTGGCTGATGATAACTATGCGGTGATGAAGGTCGATAAAATCGGCTGCCAATGTGGGGCGACGCTGTCGACCTTCTCCTGCTTTAAGCTGTTTGGCCCTGCTGGCGTGGGCGTGGTTGTCGGCGATAAAGCGGCGGTTCAGGCCGTGCGTCAGAGTATGTATTCCGGCGGTAGCCAGGTTCAGGGCTTCCAGGCCATGGAGGTACTGCGCGGTCTGGTCTTCGCCCCGGTGATGCATGCCGTTCAGGCGCAGGTTAACGACGACCTGGTTGAGCTTCTTTCGCAGGGGGCTGTTCCCCAGGTTAAAAATGCGTTTATCGCCAACGCGCAGTCAAAGGTCCTGCTGGTCGAGTTTCATCGGCCGATTGCCGAAAAGGTGCTGGCCGCCGCGCAGAAGCTGGGGGCTTTGCCTTATCCGGTGGGCGCAGAATCGAAGTATGAAATCCCGCCGCTCTTTTATCGGCTATCCGGGACGTTCAGGCAGGCTGAACCGGGTCTTGAGAAGCGGATGATCCGCATCAACCCGAACCGCAGCGGCGCAGAAACCGTGCTGAGAATTTTGCGGGAAAGCTGTGCTGAGGCAGAAAAGTAAAAGGGAGGCTTTGGGCCTCCCTTTCAATTAGTGATTTGAGAACCAGTTGAGCTTGTCTCGAAGGCCAACCACGCGCCCAACAATAATCAATGCCGGGCTGCCGACCTGCGTGGCTAACTCGCCTAATTGATGCAGGGTGCCGTCCACGACCCGCTGATTAACCGCCGTGCCGTTTTCCACCAGCGCCACCGGCATCGTCTCTTCCATGCCGTGCGCGATCAGCTGCTGCTGAATAGCAGAGGCCTGGTTAAGCCCCATGTAGAACACCAGCGTCTGTTTTTCTGCCGCCAGGTTAGCCCAGTCGAGCTCACCGCCGGTTTTCAAATGGCCGGTGACCAGGCGAACGCTTTGCGCGTAGTCCCGGTGCGTGAGCGGAATGCCTGAGTAGGCGGAACAGCCGGAAGCAGCGGTAATTCCCGGCACGACGGAGAACGGGATCCCGCCGTTGCACAAGGTTTCAAGCTCTTCACCGCCGCGGCCGAAGATAAACGGATCGCCGCCTTTCAGGCGCACGACGCGTTTGCCCTTTTGCGCTTCACGCAGCAGGATTTGGTTAATCTCTTCCTGCGGCACGCAGTGGTAGCCCGCGCGTTTGCCGACGAATACGCGGTCGGCATCACGACGGACCAGATTCATGATGTCGTCCGACACCAGGCGGTCGTAAACCACCACGTCAGCCTGCTGAATCTGCTGCAGGCCTTTTAGCGTCAACAAACCTGCATCGCCTGGGCCTGCACCAACCAGCACAACTTCGCCGCGGTGATCGAGCGGGGCGGAGAACAGGGATTCCGTCTCTTTTTCAACGGCAAGCTGGTCTTCATTGGCCAGATACTGCGCCAGACGGTCGTTGGTGAAGAACTTTTCCCAGAAGCGGCGACGCTCGCCCATGGTGGCAAAAGTTTGCTTCACGCGGCCACGCAGCGTGCCCGCAAAGGCGGCGATTTTACCCAGATGCAGCGGCAGGCTGGCTTCCAGCTTTTCGCGCAGCAGTCGGGCAAGAACAGGGGATGTGCCGCCGGAGGAAACGGCGACCATCAGCGGGGAGCGGTCGATAATCGACGGCATAATGAAGCTCGCCTGCTTCGGCGCATCGACCACGTTGCAGAATATACGGCGGGACTCGGCGGCATCGCTAACCTGCTGATTGACCTCATCATCGTCGGTGGCGGCAATCGCCAGCCAGCTTTCGTCCAGCAGCGTTTCTGAGAACGTGCCTTCTGCCAGGGTCAGCATATTTTGCTCAGCCCACACCTTAAACTGCGGGCTGAACTCGAGGGCGTTAACGGTGATGCGCGCACCTGCCTCCAGCAATAAACGCGCTTTGCGTTCAGCGACGTCGCCCCCGCCTACCAGCAGGCAGGCGCGGCCACGTAACTGACAAAATATCGGCAGGTGATCCACGGTAAATCCTCAATTAATTTCGGGCTGTTTCCGGTGCACCTGCGGCGGCAGGCTGCGGACGTTCGGCTTTCGGCGTAGCATACCAATAACCCAGACCCATGAATACCACGCCAGAAAGGGTATTCCCCAGCGTGACCCACAGCAGATTATGGCCGATACCGGACAGCGTATAAGCCTCGCTGTGGTGACCAAACCAGGAGAGGGCAAACAGCGTCATGTTGGCGATGGAGTGCTCGTAGCCGGAGGCGATAAACGCCAGCAGGCACCACCAGATAGCGATGAATTTCGCTGCGCCTTCGGTACGAATTGCCATCCAGATTGCCAGACAAACCAGCCAGTTACACAGCGCGCCCTTAAAGAACAGCACCATCGCCGGCGCGGTGGTTTTTGCCAGCGCCACGGCGTGCACAATGCTGGTGTCTACCGGCAGCAGGCTGCCGCCGCCCCAGCTATACAGCAGTGCAACAAACACTGAACCTACCAGATTGCCAAGCCAGGTCTGCGGCAGAATCGCCCACATTTGGCCGTGAGAGATGGTGCCGGCTTTCACGCCGAAGGTCAGGAACATGGTGTGGCCGGTAAACAGCTCGGAACCGGCAATAATCACCAGCGTCAGGGCGATGCCGAAGGTTGCCCCCATGACCAGCGGGCGAATGGACGGATCGAGCAAATTACCGAGGGTGAAAATCAGGATGATGCCAAGGCCAACGTAGGCGCCCGCCATGGCAGAACTTACCCAGAAGCCCAGAGGATTCGTCTGCGAGAGACGGTTAATACGCGCGGCATTCGCCGCACACTTATTGATGGTATCGGTGAACATTTTTGTTATCCCAATGAAGTTAAAAATAAAAATTTAAAAAAAGAATCTAATTTTTACCCTCACCCTAACCCCTTCCCTGAGGGAGAGGGGATCGCCGGGGAAGCCTTGGTGACTTTCTCCCTCTCCTTAA
>NZ_JBHIKW010000018.1:0-64080 GCF_042138895.1 Cedecea selenatireducens
AATGGGGGCGTTTTAATATTTCCAGCGGTAACGCAGCATATCGATATGCCCATCCCCTGACACCATCACGCCTTCTGAAAGCAGCGCCTGACGCTGACGCTGGAGATCCGGGCCGGTTAACGAGATAACACCTTGTCGATTCACTACTCGATGCCACGGCAAACGGCTGCCTTCCGGCAGGCGCTTAAGCACGCCTCCAACCTGGCGAGCGGCCCTCGGTGACCCGGCAAGCGCTGCAATTTCGCCATAGGTCGTGACGTAACCTTCGGGAATGGCGGCAACAATTTGGTAAACCCGCTGCGGGAAGGAATCGTGATTATCCATAGTGAACTCCTGACAAAATCGCTTCTAAGGATAATCGGCGGTGGGGAAAGCACCAAGTTAAACCGTTGATGCGCAATAAACCAACACCTGACCGCCGCTGGCTTGCAATTGCCGGAGTCTATGTGGATAATGCGCCAGCGCGTTGGATAACAACGCTCTCAATGGGGGCCCTGTTGGTTCTCCCGCAACACTAACTTGTGAACTCGGTCAGGTCCGGAAGGAAGCAGCCGCAGCAGGCGTCGTGTGTGCCGGGATGTAGCTGGCAGGGCCCCCACCCAATTCTGGCTTACCCCTTCGCCAGCACCGTTTTAGTCCTGCGTTTTTCTCCCCAACCCAGATTGATCCCCGCTGCCGCCAGCAGAATCATTGCGCCGCCGATAAACTGAATCGGGCTCAGGCTGTGATTGAAGACAAAGCGATCCACTATCACCGCCACAATCGGGTAGATAAACGAGAGTGAGGCGGTAATCGACGTTGGCAGCTTCTGAATCGCGCCGTACAGCAGCTGGTACATAATGCCGGTATGAACGATGCCCAGCATGGCCACGATTCCCCAATGCGTGAACGTCATGTGCTGCTGGAAATCCACCAGCGGCAGCAGCAGAAGCGTGCCAATGGCTACCTGAACGAGGGCAATTTGCTGCGGAGGCACGCCTTTCAGCTGGCGGGTGATAAGCGCCGTCAGGGCATAAAAGAATGCGGCACCCAGCGCCATCACAATGCCCAGCAGCCAGCCGCTATTACCGTCATGGCTCAGCCCGCTAGACAGCACCAGCAGCATGCCTGCAAACGATGCAGCCAGCCAGAGCCACCTGCTGCGGCTGACTTTCTCTTTCAGAATAAAAACGCCCATCCCGACCAGCATCAGCGGCTGCGTATTGTAGAGCACCGTGGCCAGCCCGATGGACGTTCGTGAATAGGCGGCGAACAGCAGCAGCCAGTTCACGACCAGCGCCACGCCGCCGAGGGCGGCGATCAAAACAACTTTGCGATTCAGATGGCTGCGCCAGTTGCCGCTAAGCATGCCCAAAATAAACAGCGTGATAGTTGCGAAAACGCAGCGCCAGAAAACGACGTTGGCAATAGGCTGCCGAGAAAACACCACCAGTGCGCCGATGGTGCCGGAGATGAGCATCGCCGCAATCATTTGCAGGCTGCCGGTTCTTATCTCACGAGTCATTTTGTCTCTCCAGAATAAAGAGCTTTATTCTGCGCACTGTGGCAGGCTCGTTGAAGTGCTAAAATTAGGTCATGAAATCCTTTTGCCTTTATAAATGAGATAAAAATGAGTGATTACCTTCCTGATGATATCGACAGGCATATTCTGGCTATTCTTGCGGCAGATGCCCGTATCTCTCTGAAAGTATTAAGCGGAAAAATTGGTCTTTCTTCGCCGAGTACCGCAGAACGAGTGAAGCGGCTGGAAGAGCGCGGCGTGATTAACGGCTACACCATGAACGCTAATCTGCCGGCTCTGGGTTACACCCTGCAGGGACTGGTACGTATGAAACCTTTACCGGGCATGTTGCACAAAGTGGAGAAGATGATTCAGGCGATTCCTGAATGCATAGAATGCGACAAAATTACCGGTGAGGATTGCTTCATCATCAGGCTGGTGATTCGCTCTATTGAGCAACTGGATGAAATCCTTGATGAGCTGGCCGAGTTCGCCCAGTGCAATACTTCTATCGTCAAAAGCACGCCGGTAAAGCGAAGGCTGCCGCCTTTGTAATGGCTTAACCCGGATATATTTTCCGGGTATTTGAATTATGACAGAAATATTAAATTTACCGTGCTGGCTGGATCTTATTTATTCTCTATAGTATTAAACATCAACCTCTGTTTAAGCATTAAGGATTTGCAATGACGACGGCTACGTTGAACGTAAAAATAAGTATCGAGTTAAAAGAGAAGATTCGTCACTATGCGGAAGAAAATAGTGAAACCCTGGCAAGCGTAACGGAGAGACTTCTGTCAAAAGCTTTTGATGATCTTGACGGTGATGTGGGCGTCGACGAAGATGACGTAGACAGCCAGCACACCTCTGAGACTCGCGTAACGCCTTTAAACGATCGTGAGATCAAGGCATTGCGTAAACTACTGAAGAAGAAAAAATGAACGCCGGTACGGACAGTACCGCCTACGACTACCAGCAAGCCTGTGAATTATTACGATCGGGCTACCTGAAAAAAGTGAAACTGGGCTGGAATATTGGCAGCGATGAGTTTTTCCGTATCGCTTCTGACTGGTGCGATACCGGGGCCAGTATTAAAAAAGAGGGTGAACATTTCACCATTACCCTAAAAGGGTTTGCCATTCCGCGAATTTCACAGCATTAATTTTTATCGTCGCTTATTGCTAATCTTACAGAATATTATTTCCCTCTTATATTTTAGAGGGAAATAATCCGCTTTCTAAAATACCATTCCCCTCAGACTTTCATTTCTCGTTGCCGCCAGGTGCTGCCACAACGGTTGCAGCCGCTGGAGAGCAAGCTGCATCTCTTTGGGCTCAAGGCTAAAGGGCAGGCGTAAAAATCGTTCAAAGGCTCCCTCAACGCCAAACCGGGGCCCGGCGCCGATGCGAATCCCCTGACTTTCTGCCGAGGCGGCAAAAATCGTGGCCAGCGGCTTCGGCAGTTCCACCCACCACGACAATCCGCCTTCCGGGGGCGATGTTTGCCAGTCAGGGAACAGCGTTTGCATCGTGGCGAAGCTCGTCTCACAGCGCTGGCGGAGCATTTCTCTGCGTTGAGGCAGAAAAAGCGCCGCATCGTTGAAGAGTTGAATGGCGGCCAACTGCTCCAGCAGCGGCGTACCCAAATCAAAGGTATTGCGGATTTGTATCAGCGAACTGATGGTTTTAGCCGAGGCTCTAATCCAGCCCAGGCGCAGCCCGCCCCAGAAGCTTTTTCCGGCTGACCCGAGTGAGATGGTGCTATCTTCGGAGCCAAAGGCGGCCAGCGGAGCAGGCGGTGGTGCATCAAACCAGAGGTCAGCCATAGTCTCATCCACAACCAGCGTTGTATGGCTGCGGGCGGCAATCTCGCTCACCCTTTGGCGCGTGGCGGCGTCCATACAGCGGCCGGTGGGGTTATGAAAATCTGGAATTAAGTAAGCCAGCCGCGGCGAGGTTTGCGCGATGGTTGCCGCCAGGCCTTCAACATCCCAGCCGCTTGCGGGCAGGCTGACGGGAACAGGACGGCAGGATGCTCCGCGAATAGCCGCCAGCGCCATCGGGTAAGTGGGGTGATCGACCACCACGCGATCGCCTGGGCCAGTAAATAGCCGCAGAACCAGTCCCAACCCGCTGACGGCGCCGTTTACCACCATGATTTGGTCGGGCGTGGTGGGTAAGCCACGGGACGCATAGTGCCGCGCTATGGCTTCTCTAAGCTCCGGCAAACCCTGACTGTCATAGCCGGTAGAGGATAAATGTTCCGGCAGGAAAGTGAGCGCGGTGGAATAGGCCCGATGAATTTCAGGCCCGGCGCTGAGGGCCGCAGTGGAAAGATCCAGTACCGGGGCGTTGCCGGGCAGCGGAGATACAGCCGGGCTGCTTTCGGGCAGCATGGTGACCGAGCCAGAACCCTGCCGGCTGAGCAGATAGCCCTCCTCACGCAGCTGTGCCAGCGCAGAAGCCACCGTGGTGCGGCTTACGCCCAGCGCGCCCGAAAGCTCTCTTTCACCCGGCAGCCTGCTATCGAGCGGCAGCCTGCCATCCAGAATCAACAGCCGCAGCCCGTCGGCTAACTGGCGATACACCGGCGAGCGGGATGACGCCTGGTGCCAGTGGCCCAGCAGGCGTGTTAAAGACGAAGTACCGATTCTGCGCAGCGTCATAGCAGTCCACTTTCTGATAACTGGACCTTAATACTAAGTCCATTTTGCGAGAGGGTATAGCCATAAAAACACAACGAGGATATTTATCATGATGGCTCGCCGCCTGCTGCAGCTCTATACCGGCCTGGTCTTTTACGGTGTTTCAACCGCGATGTTTGTTCGCGCAGATTTGGGGGCCGATCCGTGGAACGTCTTCCATCTCGGCGTGGCGAGGCTGCTTTCGTTAAATCTGGGCCTGGTGATGATAATCGTTGGCGCGCTGGTGCTGCTGCTGTGGATCCCGCTGCGCCAGCGTCCTGGGCTGGGCACCATCAGCAACGTGATTGTTTTAGGGCTGGCGGCGGATGCCACGCTGGCGTTAATGCCGCCGCTGGAATCAATTGTGGCTCGTTCGTTTTTGCTGGCAGGCGCGTTGATCGTGAATGCGCTGGCGACCGGAATGTACATTGGCGCAGGTTTTGGCGCCGGGCCACGAGACGGCCTGATGACCGGGATCAATGCCAGAACAGGCTGGTCCGTGCGCAGCGTGCGCACCGCCATCGAGGTGACCGTGCTGCTCTCCGGCTGGCTGATGGGCGGCAGTTTTGGCGTGGGCACCGTGCTTTATGCTCTGGCTATCGGGCCGCTGATCCAGCTTTGCCTGCCGTGGTTTCGCGTTAAGCCGTTGAATAAATCGGGGTCTGCAGCACCCGAGCCGATATCGTGATCCTTCGACATGTGCTAAACACTCTGTTCCGAAGAATAAAATTCGCTTCGAGCGGGGGATAGCATGCAGCACGAGATCGTCAGCAAACCGGCGCTTAACTGGAACAGTTTCCAGCTGGCAGAGATATTGACCCACTGCTTTGAACAGTACGTGGTGCCGTTCCGACTTGACGGGGAAACCTTCGGCTGGCGATTCGTCTCTGAAGATCTTTTCCCCGGAGATAGCCTCGTCTGGCTTGACCGCGGGGAGCCTAAAGCCATGGCGCTGGTGACCCGGCGCGGGCAAACCTGTCGCCTTGCCGCGTTTGCCATTCGTCCGGAGCTGCGCGGGCAGGGGTTAGGCAAAATCTTCATTCAGCAACTGATCGACGAAGCGCGGGCTCGTGGCGATAAGCAGTTTTTCCTTGAAGTGATCTTAGGCAACGAGGGCGGACTGGCGCTGTATGAGCGAATGGGCTTTGTGCGCCAGAAAACGCTGGTGGGCTTCCATTCCTCTGGCGTGCCGGAAGGCGAAGCCGACGGGGAGCTGGCAGAAGTCGACCCGCTGCAAATGACTCGTAGAATGATGGCCAGTAACGACGCTCCGCTGCCGTGGCTTTGTGCGGCTGAAACGCTGTATAAGCTGCCCGGTAAGGCCTTTGTGCTGGATGATGTGGCCTATGCGATGGTTATCCCGGGTGAGATACCGAAGTTAAGAGGGCTGTTTGTTGAGCCGCATGCGCGACGGAAAGGGAAGGCCAAAAAACTGCTGGCTTTACTTCAGCATCGGTTCCCTGGAGTAGTGACTATTCCCAGCCTGCCCGAAGCCGTTGCGCCGTTATTTTTAAGCAGCGGTTTTACTCAGGATACGCTCCAGCAGTACGAAATGAAGCTGACCTTGTAGATGAAAATGGGTGAGGGTGAAGGCCCTCACCGCGTAAGTTACAGCACGCCCTGAGCCAGCATCGCGTCCGCAACTTTGACGAACCCGGCGATGTTTGCGCCGCGCACGTACTGCGTTTGTTTCCCTTCTCCGCCGTACTCCACGCAGGCCTGGTGAATATCAAGCATGATGTGGTGCAGGCGAATATCCACTTTTTCAGCCTTCCAGCTCAGGCGAGCAGCGTTCTGCGCCATCTCCAGCCCTGAGGTTGCCACGCCGCCCGCGTTTGCCGCTTTGCCCGGCGCAAACAGCACGCCGGCTTCCACAAACAAATCCGTAGCGGCGATCGTTGTCGGCATATTTGCCCCTTCGGCTACGGCCTTCACGCCGTTGGCGATGAGCGTTTGTGCCGCGTCGACGTCCAGCTCGTTTTGAGTTGCGCATGGCAGAGCAATATCAACCGGCACGCTCCACGGCTGCTGGCCTTCCAGGTAAGTGAGGCCAAATTCGCGGGCATAATCTGCTACGCGGCCGTCGCGGCTGGCTTTGATTTCGCACAGGCGTGCCAGTTTTTCTGCGCTAAAGCCTGCTTCGTCGACCACGGTGCCGTTGGAGTCGGAGGCGGTGACCACGCGTGCGCCGAGCGACATGGCTTTTTCAATCGCATACTGGGCTACGTTGCCGGAGCCGGAAACCGCCACGCGCATGCCTTCGAAGCCCAGGCCGTGGCGCTGTAGCATGGCGTCGGTGAAGTAAATCAGCCCGTAGCCGGTCGCTTCCGGGCGAATCAGGCTACCGCCGAACGACAGCCCTTTGCCCGTGAACACGCAGGCGGTGTTGTTGGAGAGTTTTTTCATCATCCCCGCCATGTAGCCGACTTCGCGGCCGCCAACGCCGATATCGCCCGCCGGAACGTCGGTGTCCGGGCCCAGATGGCGGTACAGCTCAAGCATCAGCGCCTGGCAAAAACGCATGATTTCGCCTTCGCTTTTGCCTTTAGGATTAAAGTCGCTGCCGCCTTTGCCACCGCCCATCGGCAGCGTGGTGAGGGCATTTTTAAAGGTCTGTTCAAAGCCGAGAAACTTCAGGATCGACAGGTTAACGGAAGGGTGGAAGCGCATCCCGCCCTTGAAGGGGCCAATCGCCGAGCTGAACTGCACGCGCCACGCCCGGTTAACCTGCACCTGATTGTTGTCATCCACCCAGGCTACGCGAAACTGGATCACGCGTTCGGGTTCAACCAGGCGTTCCAGCAGCGCCTGCTGGCGGTACTGCGGATTGTTCTCAAGAAACGGCCACAGCGTGCTCATAACTTCGCGAACCGCCTGAGCGAATTCAACCTGATGCGGGTCGCGTGACTGTACTGAGGTTAAAAAGTCTTCGAGAGATAATGCTTGAGCCATCAGAGGTAACTCCTTGTTGAAGGTCGTGTTGTGTGCGTTTTTTGTATGGTTTTTTCGACTATAACATTTTCTTATGAACGGGCATCAAGCGATTTTTTCACCAGCAAGGTGAAGAAAGAGGGGGAGGCTAATTAGCCTCCCGGAGAGGGTTTAGAAGTGCGTATTGACGCTCATGTAATACGTGCGGCCAGACTCGTTGTAGGTCTCGGCACCCGCGCCATACATATAAGCGTTGGTGGTGGCATTCCCGGTGGTCTGGGCGTTACCCGCGCGCCAGTGGCGCTTATCCAGCAGGTTATCAATGCCGGCGGTTAAGCTGACGTTTTTGGTCGCGTCCCAGGTCGCGCTCATGCCAATGATGCTATAAGGGCTGACCTCGTTGGTGTCGCTGCCGGTAACCGGTTCGCCCTTGTAGTTGTACTTCTTCGGAGCCTGCTTGCCGTACCAGGTCAGGGTGCTTTGCAGCGAAATATCCTGATGAACCTGCCAGCTCAGCGTCGAGTTAAGGGTGTATTCCGGGATGATCGACAGGCGATCGCCGGTTTCCTTATTTTTGCTTTGCAGCATATAAGTCAGGTTGTTGTTCCAGCTTACGGTGTCCGTCAGCGGCAGATTAATGGTGCCTTCCAGCCCTTCCACAACCGCTTTTGGCACGTTGCCCCACTGATAGATATCGGTTTTCTTGCTGTTAGAGGCAACAGGCGAATAACCGGATTCGATCTTGTTGCGGTAGTCGTTTCTAAACCAGGTGATCCCGGCCTGATAGCCGTCGCGCTTGAACTCCAGCCCAATCTCTTTGTTGACGCTGGTTTCGGCTTTCAAATCCTCGTTGCCCATCAGGTAACAGGCCCCTGCGCTCGCGGCACAGCCCTGGCCACGGCTATAGAGAATGTAGTTCGGGTTAGTCTGATACAGGCTTGGCGCCTTGTAGGCGCGGGCAATACCGAGCTTCAGCGTCAGGTCTTCCACCAGCTCCTGGCTAAGGTTCAGCGACGGGCTCCAGTTATTCCCCACGATGGAGTGATGATCGAAGCGCAGACCCGGCGTCAGCATAGTGCTGCTGGTTATCTCCATGTTGTTCTCGGCGAACAGGGAGAAGATTTCTGCTTTCGAATAAGGGCTGCGGATGGTGGACGACATACCCGGAATCGCACCGCCTTCGCTCAATGACTGGCTGTTCGACGAACCATCCTTCATGCGTTGCTGATTCCATTCGCTGCCGAGGGTGAGGTTTTGGTTCACCAGCAGGTCAAACGGAATGCTCGCTTCGCTGTGCAGAAGCACATCGCTAAGGTCGATATCTGAGAACTGATTATTGGCGAAGATCCCTTCCGTGCCGCCCGCCAGGCCTTCGTTCATGCGCGAGTTGCGGGTGTGTTCGTACTGCACCCAGGAGTTGGTGGTGACGCCGTTATCCCAGCCGCCGGTCCAGGTGACGGCATAGTTCTGGCGGTAGAGGCGGTTAGTCTCTTTGCCGTAGTTATCCTTCACCAGCTGGTTGCTGTTGGTGTTTTGTGTATCACCCGAGTAGAGGTTGCCCTGGCGGCTGTAGCCTGTTTCAAACTCCAGCGCCTGCATCGGTGCAAACTCCCAGCGGATCAGCCCGTTCAGGTCTTTATGGATAACCCCTTCGCGGCCGGCAGGAAGCGTGCTGGCGTAGGATCCGGTGCGCAGCGACTGATGTCCCTGGTTGATGTCCCAGGCATCCGCCTGCGTTTTGTCCAGGTTGCCGTAAAGCCGGAAGCTGACGTCATCCCCCAGTGGCCCCGTCAGGCTGAAGTTGGTGCGTTTTGTCGAGCCTTCGTCTTTGTGTTCCGGCGCGTTGAAATAGGTATTCCAGCTGCCGTGGAACTCGTTGCTGCTGCGTTTGGTAATAATGTTCACCACGCCGCCCGCCGCGCCGTTACCGTAGCGAGCCGCCGCCGGGCCACGCAGGACTTCAATACGCTCGATCATTTCAGGCGGAACCCAGGAGGCATCGCCTCGGGTATCACGCTCGCCGCGCCAGCCAAGGCGGACGGAGTTACGGCTGGTGACCGGTTTACCGTCAATCAGGATCAGCGTGTTTTCTGGCCCCATGCCGCGAATATCAATCTGGCGGCCGTTGCCGCGCTGCCCGCTGGTAGAGTTGCCGGTAAGGTTAACCCCTGGCATGGTACGAATGATTTCAGAGACGTCACGCGCGACAGGGTGCTTCTTTAATTCTTCGGAGGTGATAATCGACACGCCGGGTGCCTGCAGCGTTTGCTGGGCAGCGGTGACGACCAGCGTGTCTTCATTTTCTACGGGTGCCGTCTCTGCTGCCGCCGAAAAGGCAGTGCCGTAGAGGCCCAGACTCACCAACGTGGCGAGGGAGTACGATAATGTATTGTTCATTATTTATCCTGAGTGTCACCGCCTGCGTCCCGTAAACTCCTTTCCCAAATGAGGAAGGACGCGGCAAAAGTGCCTGGAGTTGAAAGTGCGGAAACACGCTATTGCAAATGAAAACAATTATCAATGCCTTTCTCAGTTGACATTTAAAACCAATTAATTCCGCTAATTAATCATCCCTGGTTATCAATCCCCGCGTTAACCATTCACCAACCTGATATTCCACAATTGACCTGCCGACTTTACGGTTGCGATACATATTTAGGTGATCTCATTAACAAACTGAGGTAAATGCCCCGCGTTTTGCCCGCTTCAGATTGTGAGAACCGCTATTCCAGGCTAGATACAAAATGTAACAACTCTCGGTATCCACTTAGAAAACGGACAAAATTGATGGATAGATTTGGGAAACACCTCGTCTGGGTCGTGCTTGCTTTGATAGGCGCATTTGCCCTCGGCTACATCGCTCTGAATCGTGGTGAGCAGATAAATGCGCTGTGGATTGTCATTGCCTCAGTCTGTATTTACCTGATTGCCTACCGCTACTACGGCTTGTTTATCGCGAAACGCGTGCTGACGGTGGATGCCACGCGCATGACGCCGGCCGTGCGGAACAATGACGGTCTTGATTACGTCCCAACGGATAAAAAAGTGCTGTTTGGCCACCACTTTGCCGCTATTGCCGGGGCGGGGCCGCTGGTGGGGCCGGTACTTGCTGCGCAAATGGGGTATCTGCCGGGCATGCTTTGGCTGCTGGCGGGCGTGGTGCTGGCAGGAGCCGTACAGGACTTTATGGTGCTGTTTGTCTCCACGCGCCGCAACGGGCGCTCGCTGGGGGAATTGGTTAAAGAAGAAATGGGCAACACCGCGGGCGTTATCGCGTTAGTGGCCTGCTTTATGATCATGGTGATTATCCTCGCCGTGCTGGCGATGATCGTGGTGAAGGCGCTGACCCATAGCCCTTGGGGGACATACACCGTGGCCTTTACCATCCCGCTGGCGCTGTTTATGGGCGTCTATATTCGCTATTTGCGCCCGGGGCGCATTGGCGAAGTGTCGGTGATTGGCCTGGTGATGCTGGTATTTGCCATTATCTCCGGCGGCTGGGTGGCTGAGAGTGAAACCTGGGCACCGTACTTCGACTTCACGGGCGTACAGTTGACGTGGATGCTGGTGGGCTACGGCTTTGTGGCTTCAGTGCTGCCGGTGTGGCTGCTGCTGGCGCCGCGCGACTACCTCTCCACCTTCCTGAAAATTGGCACCATCATCGGGCTGGCGATCGGCATTTTGATCATGCGCCCGACGCTGCAGATGCCTTCATTAACAAAATTCATCGATGGTACCGGCCCGGTCTGGAGCGGTGACTTGTTCCCGTTCCTGTTTATCACCATCGCCTGCGGGGCTGTTTCTGGCTTCCACGCGCTGATAGCTTCCGGCACCACGCCGAAAATGCTGGCGAATGAAAATCAGGCCTGCTTCATTGGCTACGGCGGCATGCTGATGGAATCCTTTGTCGCCATCATGGCGCTGGTGGCGGCCTGTGTTATCGACCCTGGCGTGTACTTCGCGATGAACAGCCCGATGGCCGTACTGGCTCCGGCAGGCACGGCTGACGTTGTGGCTTCTGCCGCGCAGGTGGTGAGCGGGTGGGGCTTCCATATCACCCCGGAAACGCTGACCACTATCGCCAGTGAAGTCGGCGAGCAGAGCATTATCTCTCGCGCAGGCGGGGCACCAACGCTTGCCGTGGGGATGGCGTACATTCTGCACGGCGCGTTGGGCGGGCTGATGGACGTCTCGTTCTGGTATCACTTTGCCATTCTGTTTGAAGCGCTGTTCATCCTGACGGCGGTGGATGCCGGGACTCGCGCGGCGCGCTTTATGCTGCAAGACCTGCTGGGAGTCATTTCACCAGGGCTGAAAAGAACCGACTCGCTACCGGCCAACCTGCTTGCAACCGGGCTTTGCGTACTGGCATGGGGCTACTTCCTGCATCAGGGCGTGGTCGACCCGCTGGGCGGCATCAACACGCTGTGGCCGCTGTTCGGCATCGCCAACCAGATGCTGGCGGGCATGGCGCTGATGCTCTGTGCGGTTGTGCTGTTCAAGATGAAGAAGCAGCGCTATGCGTGGGTTGCTCTGATGCCGACCGCCTGGCTGCTGGTTTGTACTTTAACGGCAGGCTGGCAAAAAGCGTTCAGTTCGGATGCTAAAGTGGGCTTCCTGGCTATAGCCAACAAATTCCAGGCGATGATCGACAGCGGGAATATTCCGGCGCAGTACACGCAGTCGCAGCTTAGCCAACTGGTGTTCAATAACCGTCTGGACGCGGGGCTGACCATCTTCTTTATGGTGGTAGTTGTGGTGCTCGGCTGGTTCTCGCTGAAAACCGCGCTCAAAGCGCTGAAGTCTGACCAACCAACGTCGAGTGAGACGCCGTATGAGCCAATGCCTGAGAATTATCAGGAGATTGTGGCGCAGGCGAAGAGCGTGCATTGATTTTTACCCTCACCCTAACCCTCTCCCTGGAAGGGAGAGGGGATAGATCAGGCATCTTTATTCCCCCACCCCCCTTTGGGAGAGGGGATAGGCTGAGTTTCTTTATTCCCCCCTCTCCCCTTTGGGGAGAGGGCCGGGGTGAGGGGCCGCCCACTGGAGACACTATGTTCGATAATCTCGCCAAAGCCGGGAAATACCTCGGCCAGGCCGCAAAACTGATGATTGGCGTACCCGATTACGACAACTACGTGCAGCACATACGCCAGACCCATCCGGAGCAAACTCCCATGACCTATGAAGAGTTTTTCCGCGAACGTCAGGATGCGCGCTACGGCGGTAAAGGCGGCGGACGCTGCTGCTAAAACTTAGCATTTAACAAAAATGTGACATTTCGCTCGTTTTTTAGCGGCCAGCAAAAATCCTGTTGTGCGAAACCGGCGAGTGTGATTTTATCAATGACGACTTTTAACACAGATTCAGGAAACCCATGACCAATTCCCTGCCAACTTCGACCCTACTACTTACCGCGCTACCAGCCGCGGTGGTCGTCGTGCGTGTGGTGGTGGTCGTCGGCAATGCGCCGTAGGGACTGAATCAACGCATCGATTCCAAACCCCGCCGGCGCAAACCGGGCGGGGTTTCTTGTTTTAAGTGCCTGCCCAGAAGCGAACCGGCTTATTAGAAGGACTGGAGCATGGCAATTTCGGACACACCCTCACAACGCATCACCGGCGCTCAGCTGATTGTAAAAATGCTGGAGCATCACGGGATTACCACGGTTAGCGGCATTCCAGGCGGCACCGTTCTGCCGCTCTACAATGCCCTGAGCCAAAGCACCCGCATTCGCCACGTACTGGCTCGCCACGAGCAGGGCGCGGGATTTATGGCGCAGGGCATGGCGCGTACCAGCGGCAAACCGGCGGTCTGCATTGCCTGTAGCGGGCCAGGCGCCACTAACCTGGTTACCGCCATCGCCGACGCGCGTCTCGACTCCATCCCGCTGGTTTGTATCACCGGCCAGGTACCAACCTCGATGATTGGCGCCGATGCTTTCCAGGAAGTTGATACCTACGGCATCTCCATTCCTATCACTAAACATAACTACCTGGTGCGCAGCATCAGCGAGCTGCCGCAGGTGATTACCGACGCCTTCCGCATTGCGCAGTCTGGTCGTCCTGGTCCGGTATGGATCGATATTCCAAAAGACATTCAGACCGCTGAAATCGACATTGCCGAACTGCCAGCGGTTGCAGCGCCTTCGGCCGCACCGGCCTTTGACCATCAGGACATCGCCCGTGCGGCGGCGATGATCAACGAAGCCAAACGTCCGGTGCTTTACCTGGGCGGCGGTATCATCAGCGCAGGCGCGGCGGAGCAGGCACGTGAGCTGGCTGAGCGTGCCGGGCTGCCGACAACCATGACGCTGATGGCGCTGGGCACCATCCCCGCGAAGCATCCACTTTCCCTGGGAATGCTGGGGATGCACGGGGCGCGCAGCACCAACTTTATCCTCCACGAAGCGGACCTGCTGATCGTGCTTGGCGCACGTTTTGACGACCGCGCGATTGGTAAAACCGAAGAGTTTTGCCCGAATGCAAAAATTATCCACGTCGATATCGATCGCGCCGAGCTGGGCAAAATTAAGCAGGCGAATGTGGCTATTCGCGGCGACGTGCGTGAAGTCCTGAGCCAGCTTATTCCGCAAACCAAAGCCTGCCGGCGCAGCGAGTGGCTGCAAGCGGTGAGCGATTTGCAGCGCGAGTTCCCGTTTGCCACGCCGGGCGCGGACAACCCGCTGATGCCTTACGGGCTTATCAAAGCCGCAGCGGCGTGCGTGGATGATGAAGCTATCGTCACCACCGACGTAGGCCAGCATCAGATGTGGGTGGCTCAGGCTTATCCGCTCAATCGTCCTCGCCAGTGGCTGACGTCGGGCGGGCTGGGCACCATGGGCTTTGGTTTACCGGCAGCGGTTGGCGCGGCGCTGGCTGAGCCTGGCCGCAAGGTGCTGTGCTTCTCCGGCGACGGCAGCCTGATGATGAATATCCAGGAAATGGCCACCGCCGCTGAAAACAATCTGGATGTGAAAATCATCCTGATGAACAACCAGGCATTGGGGCTGGTGCACCAGCAGCAGACGCTGTTCTACCAGCAGAATATCTTTGCCGCGACTTATCCGGGCAAGACGGATTTCATTACCATCGCGCGCGGTTTTGGCCTCGCGACCTGTGATCTGAACCTGGCGGAGGATCCGCACGCTGCGCTGCAGGAGGCGATTTCTCGCCCAGGGCCTTGCCTGATTCACGTTCGCATCGACGCCGATGAAAAAGTCTACCCGATGGTGCCGCCGGGTGCCGCCAACACTCAGATGATTGGAGAGTAAGCCATGCAACCATCCATCACAAAACAATCAATCACAAAACAATCAACCGTCATTCTGGAACTAACGGTGCGCAACCACCCGGGCGTGATGTCACATATCTGCGGCCTGTTTGCCCGCCGGGCGTTCAACGTGGAAGGCATTCTCTGCCTGCCGTTGCAGGAAGGGGATCAGAGCCGCATATGGCTGCAGGTGGGGGACGACCAGCGGCTGGAGCAGATGGTCAGCCAGGTCGATAAGCTGGAGGATGTCGTGCAGATTATCCGCCACGCCGATGACCCGGGAATTTTCAATCGCCTGACCTCATTTGTGCAGTAAGTGAAACAGGGGCTTTCAGGCATATTTTTGAAAGCCCCAGGCCCGCATGCATAAACCCCGGAAGCTGCGCCGCAATCCCGGCATGCCAAAGAACGATTTCAATCAGCCTCAAGTAAAAATCCGTTAGCCTGCCCTGAGAAAAATAAGCGCGACTAAATTTTGTTCGTGCTTGTTTGTTGCTTTAAAGCTACACTCAAGGAGTCAAGGATGAACATGATTACGTTCTTCGAAACGAAAGAAGGAAAAAGGCCTTTCAAGGATTGGCTGCGGGCGTTAAAGAATGCGAGAGCAAAAACCAAAATAGTCATGAGGATCGACCGACTTTCTTTTGGGAACCCCGGCGATAGTAAACCCTGCGGGCAAGGCGTATGGGAAATGCGCATCGATGAAGGGCCTGGTTACAGGGTGTATTACGCCCAGGACGGTAAAGCAGTCTGGCTCCTGCTGGCGGGGGGAGATAAACGTGACCAACAGGCGGATATCGAACGCGCTACAAAATGGTGGCTTGAGCATAAAGGGAGAAAAAATGAAATTTAGCGAATTTGATCAAACGGTTATTGATATGCTTCGCGAAGATCACGCCTTCGCCGTGGACTATCTTAAAGAAGCCTTTATTGGGCTGGACGGTGAAGATGGCGAAGCCATGTTTCTTATTGCCATGCGCCGCCTGGTGGAGGCCAGAGGCGGGTTTACGGAGATTGCCAGAGCGGCAAATCTAAACCGAGAAACGCTTTATCGCACGCTGTCTGAGCGTGGAAACCCCACCATCAAAACCACCAAAAAGGTACTACATGCGGTGGGGATCCACTTCTCAGAGATTGCAGGCTAGCCGCAGATCAGAAGCCCTGGCGAACCAGCAGCTCAGGCGTAATCCCGGCGATAGACTTCGCGCCGGTCAGCGTCATCGCGACTCGCATCTCTTTCTCAATCAGGTTTAGCAGGTTGCTGACGCCAGCCTCGCCGTGGGTGGCCAGCGCATACAGGAAGGCGCGTCCCAGCAGCACCGTGTCGGCGCCCAGCGCAATCATACGCACCACGTCCAGGCCGTTGCGGATGCCGCTATCAGCCAGAATTGTAATATCGCCTTTTACCGCATCGGCAATGGCGGGCAGGGCGCGAGCGGAAGAGAGCACGCCGTCCAGCTGGCGGCCGCCGTGGTTAGACACCACAATACCGTCGGCGCCAAAGCGAACCGCATCGCGGGCGTCTTCTGGGTCGAGGATCCCTTTAATCACCATCGGGCCATCCCAGAACTCGCGGATCCACTCCAGATCTTTCCAGGATATTGACGGATCAAAGTTGTTCGCCAGCCAGCCGATATAATCTTCCAGCCCGGTCGGTTTACCGAGATAGGCGGAGATATTGCCCAAATCATGAGGACGGCCGTTTAAGCCGACATCCCATGCCCACTGCGGGTGCGTTACGGCCTGAAGATAACGACGCATTGCCGCGTTAGGGCCGCTCATGCCGGAGTGGGCGTCACGGTAACGAGCGCCCGG
Organism: Cedecea selenatireducens; assembly: GCF_042138895.1. Taxonomy (NCBI): domain Bacteria; kingdom Pseudomonadati; phylum Pseudomonadota; class Gammaproteobacteria; order Enterobacterales; family Enterobacteriaceae; genus Cedecea; species Cedecea selenatireducens. The sequence goes on from NZ_JBHIKW010000018.1 coordinate 16,206, forward strand.
CGTTGGCATATCGACGGTAAACACCAGCGTAGAGCATCCGGCGGCTTTCGCCCGCTCCAGCGCATTGCGCATAAAGCCGCGGTCTTTCAGCACATAGAGCTGGAACCACATCGGGCGGCTGATGGCGGGGGCGACTTCTTCAATGGGGCAAACGGACACCGTCGACAGGGTAAAAGGAATGCCTTTCGCCGCGGCGGCTTTTGCGGCCTGAACTTCTCCCCGGCGCGCATACATGCCGCAAAGCCCCACGGGGCCGAGGGCCACCGGCATTGACAGCGTTTCGTTGAACAGCCTGGTTTCCAGGCTCAGCGCCGACATGTTTTTCAGTACGCGCTGCTTGAGCGCCACCTGTGCCAAATCCTCCACGTTGCGCTTCAGGGTATGCTCGGCATAGGCCCCACCGTCGATGTAGTGGAATAAAAATGGCGGCAGAATGCGCTCGGCGGCGGCACGGTAGTCGGTTGCTGCGGAAATAATCATCGTTTCTTTTCCCTTATTTCATCACTTGCTTCGTCCGGGAGGCGGGTAACGCGTGCCTGACGGGCTTCGTCTTCCTGCAGGGTCTTGATGGTGGCGTGCACGTAGCCGAGGTGCGACTGGGCGGCTCGTCTTGCCCGCTCGGCGTCTCCGGCCAGAATCGCCTGCAACAGTTCGTCATGCTGCTCGGTTAGCCCGGCAAAAATGGCCGGAACGGTGTACATACGCTGGCGGCTATGGAGCACCGAAGATTGCAGCAGGTCGAAGAACCCGCGCATGGTCTGGAGCAGCACGATATTGTGGGAGGCTTCGGCTATTGCCAGGTGAAAACGAACGTCGGCCTGCGCGGCGAGATCCGGATCGTCGCTCTCTTTAAACTTGAGCGTGGCATCAAAACAGGCGATCAGCTTTTCTTTGTCGGCCTGCGTCGCTCGCATCGCCGCGTACCAGGCCGTGCTGCCTTCAATGGAATGTCTCGCTTCGAGGATATCCAACTGGTAACTGGGGTCACCCTCAACCAGCGTCTTCAGCGGCTGCACGATGCGCTGTTCCGACCACTGCTCGGTCTGGTAGCGCAGATAAGTGCCGCCGCCGCGACGGCTGGCCAGCACGCCTTCGCCAATCAGCTTCTGAATTGCCTCGCGTAAAATCGAGCGCGAACAGCCCAGCCCGGCGGCCAGCTGGCGCTCGGCGGGCAACCGCATGCCCGCCTCCAGGTTACGTTCATTAATCAGCGCCTTAACACGCTCAACTATCTGGTCGGCAAGGCGCGGAACAGCTTCGGTCATGGGATCATCCAGGTTAAAACATAGGCCTGCAGCGTGGTAATCACGCCCACCATGCAGGTGAAAATCAGGCTGTGCTTCACGGTGAAGCGGAACAGGTCTGACTCTTTCCCCACCAGCCCCACCGCCGCACAGGCAATGGCTATCGACTGCGGCGAAATCATCTTGCCGGTGACGCCGCCGGTGGTGTTGGCCGCCACCAGAAGCAGGTCCGACACGCCAATCTGCTGCGCGGTGGTTGCCTGTAGGGCGGCAAACAGCGCGTTAGAAGAGGTGTCCGACCCGGTCAGGAACACGCCCAGCCAGCCAAGGAACGGCGAGAAGAAGGTAAAGGCATGGCCGGTGTGCGCCAGCGCCAGGGCAAGCGTGGCCGACAGCCCGGAATAGTTGGAGATAAAAGCAAACGCCAGCACCATGCCGATGGAGTAAATCGGCAGCGCCAGCTCCTTCAGCGTTTCTCCAAAGGTCGCCAGCGCCGCTTTTGGCTTCATGCGCAGGTAGACAACAGAGATCAGCGCCGCGACCAGGATGGCGGTGCCGGTGGCCGACAGCCAGTCAAACTTAAAGACTGCTGCATAAGGCACGCTCGCGGCAACCACCGGCGGCATTTTGGCCACCAGATTGTCGAGAAACGGAACCGAGAAATTATAGACCCAGTCGGCCATCACGCCGCCTTTGGCGAACAGCGCTTTAAACGGCGGGATGCTCCACAGCGTGACCGTGGCCGTTAAGAACAGGAACGGCATCCAGGCCTTAAGGATCTGCCCGGAGGTGTATTTCTGCGAGGACTGCCCTTGCACGGTTTCAGCCGCACCCTCGCTATCAAAGCGGAAAATACGCACCGGTTTCCAGACCCGCAGAAATGCCGTCAGGCACACCAGCGATACCAGCGACGAGATAATGTCCGGCAGCTCAGGGCCGATAAAGTTGGAGCTGAGATACTGCGCGATAGCAAACGAGCCACCCGCCACGATCACCGCCGGCCAGGTCTCTTTGATACCGCGCCAGCCGTCCATAATCGCCATGATCCAGAACAACACGATAATCGTCAGGAACGGCAACTGGCGGCCTACCATCTGGCCTATCTCGAAGCTGTCCAGGCCGGTGACCTGCCCGGCAACGATAATCGGGATCCCCATTGCGCCGAAGGCGACCGGCGCGGTGTTCACTATCAGACACAAACCGGCGGCATAAAGCGGCTTAAAGCCCAGGCCGACCAGCAGGGCGGCGGTAATGGCGACCGGCGCGCCAAACCCTGCGGCACCTTCGAGAAATGCCCCAAAGGAGAAGCCGACAATCAGCATTTGCAGACGCTGATCCGGCGTAATCGACAGGATAGAGGAGCGAATAATGTCGAACTGACCGGTCTTTACCGAGATCTTGTAGACAAACACCGCGGCGACGATTATCCAGGCGATGGGCCACAGGCCATAGAAGAAGCCATAAACTACTGAGGCAAGCGCTCTGTCCACCGGCATGCGGTACAGAAACAGCGCGACCAACAGGGCAAGAAATACCGTCAGCGTCGCGGCTTTGTAGCCCTTCATGCGCAGCTTAATCAGCGCGAAGAAGAAGAACAGGATCGGGATCGCGGCAATCAGGCTCGACAGCCAGATATTCCCGAGCGGGTCGTAGAGTTGGGGCCAGACTTGCATGCAGGTGTTCTCCAGGGTGAGGCGTTTATCGTTTTTTATTAGATTGGTAGGACCAATTTTGCTTTGTAGAGCAAATGATGGCTAATGGTTAATCTTGTGTTAACGAATGGCAACGTTCTGGCGAGCCTTTATCGGCATTTTGTAGAAAAGGGCACGTTTTTAGTGAAATTGGTAGGACCAAAAGGCCTCTCATCCGGGCGGAAGAGAGGGCGAAATGTTAAAGCTCCTGACGGGTAGGGCGGAACAGGATTTCGTTGATGTCCACATCCTCCGGCTGGCCGATGGCAAAGGCGACCACGCTGGCAAACGACTCGGCGGAGATTGCAACGTCGTCGTAGAACTGCTGGATATTGGCCGCCACGTCTGCTTCGGTAATGCTGGTCACCAGCTCGCTCTCAACCGCCCCCGGCGAAATAATTGTCGTGCGGATGTTGTAAGGTTTTACCTCCTGACGCAGTCCTTCAGATATCACCCGCACCGCCGTTTTGGTGGCCGCGTAAACTGCGCTGCCCGCGCGAACTTTGTGGCCCGCGACGGAAGAGGTATTGATGATGTGGCCGCTTTTTTGCTGCTGCATATAAGGCAGGGCAGCGGCAATACCGTACAGTACGCCCTTAAGGTTGACGTCGATCATCGCATTCCAGTCATCAAACTTTCTGCGTTCGAGCAGCGAATGCGGCATCAGGCCTGCATTATTGACCATTACATCCACTCGCCCGTACAGCGCCAGGGCCTTATCGACCAGCGTCTGCACCTGCTCCGGCTGAGTGACGTCGGTCTGCACCGCTGCTTCCGGGCTCAGGTTAAGATCCTGCGCCAGTTTTTTTAGCCGATCGAGACGGCGAGCGCCCAGCACTAGCTTAGCGCCGTCTTTAACCAGACGACGCGCCAGGGCCTCACCCAGGCCACTGCTGGCGCCGGTGATCACCACAACTTTATTTTCAATGCCTTGTGTCATGTAACCTCCATCGCTATTTTTTGTATTGCTCGTCGCTGACTTTTTCCAGCCATTCAACCGGGCTGCCGTTCAATGACTCGGCAATTGCGATATGCGTCATTGCCGTTTCTGGCGACGCCCCGTGCCAGTGTTTCACCCCTTCGGGGATCCAGGCGATATCGCCCTGGTTCAGATCCTGAATCTCTCCGCCCCATTCCTGCAGCCAGCCGCGCCCTTGAGTAACAATCAGCGTTTGGCCAAGTGGGTGCGTATGCCAGGCCGTGCGTGCACCGGGTTCAAAGGTGACGGTAGCCCCACCTACACGTGCGTTTTCCGTGCCGCTAAATGGCGCATCAATGCGCACGGTGCCGGTAAAATAGCTCTCCGGGCCTCGCTGAGAAGGTTGAGATCCGCTGCGGGTAATTTTCATGTCGTACTCCAGATAGCGCATTCATTGATCGTAGAAATACAGTAGTCGTGATTGACGCAGGGGACTAGCCGGTGAAATGTACAAGAGCTTATGAATCCAGCTCATGAATCTCGCTATACTGGAGGGATTCTGTCACTGATTGAGGCGCTTTCGCCCATGCTAAAAGAGAACTTTCACGATCTAATGTCATTTATGGCAGTGGCGCGTGAACGCAGTTTTACCCGGGCGGCGGCAAAACTTGGCGTTTCCCAGTCAGCCCTAAGCCACGCGATTCGCGGGCTTGAAGAGCGCCTCCAGCTTCGTTTGCTAACCCGCACGACGAGAAGCGTTGCGCCCACTGAAGCCGGTGAGAAGCTGCTTGCCAGCCTGGCGCCTCGTTTTGCTGACCTGGAGAACGAACTTGCCGTTCTGAGTGAAATGCGCGAGCGCCCGGCCGGGAATATTCGCCTTAACGCGGCGGAGCACAGCGTACAGTCGGTGCTATGGCCGGTGCTGCAAACCTTTCTGGTCGACTACCCGGACATCAACGTAGAAATTAGCGTGGACAACGCGCTGACCGACATCGTCAGCGGGCGGTTCGACGCGGGTATTCGTCTCGGCGAGCAGGTGGCAAAAGATATGGTAGCCGTACGCATTGGCCCGGAGCTCAGCATGTCGGTGATTGCTTCGCCCGCTTATTTTGACAAGCACGGTTATCCGGCCACGCCGCAGGATCTCCAGCAGCACAACTGCATCAATATGCGTCTTCCCACTTTCGGTGGACTTTATGCCTGGGAGTTCGAAAAAGACGGGCGCGAGCTAAAAATTCGTGTCGAAGGGCAATTAACATTCAATAGCCTTCGCCAGCGCATTGATGCCGCGTTGCTCGGCCTGGGGCTGGCTTTTGTCCCGAGCGATACGGTGACCGACAAGATTGCCGAAGGGCGGCTGGTGCGGGTGCTTGAGGCCTGGTGCAAACCGTTTCCCGGCTATTACCTTTATTACCCCAGCCGCAAGCAGCACACAACAGCCTTCTCTCTGCTGGTGGATGCGCTGAGATATTCGTCCTCACCCACAGATGATTAATCGATTATCGATGAGTTTTTCCGGACGATTTGCGAGTCGCTGCTGAAAATTCGCCGATGACAAAGTCTGAAGGTTCCCGGCCCCTTTTTTTAGCCCTGCTCGTAACTTATTGATTTTTCTATTCTGCGCCGTTGTACCTAAAAAAAGGGTGTGAAGTGGGAAAGAGATGATTTTACGTATTGCAACAGAGGGTTAGCTGTGAAAAGCTCTTGTTCACTGCCGCACAGGCAGCTTAGAAAATGTCCATGTAACAAATCCATGCACCACTTGTGTTCACTGCCGCACAGGCAGCTTAGAAAATAAACGGCGCATTCAGCCCGTTTATGTCTGCGTTCACTGCCGCACAGGCAGCTTAGAAACATCACTCCGGACACGGCTGCGCTGAAAGCATGCTCACTGCCGTACAGGCAGTTCAAACCAGCAAGAGCGGCACGGAGAAACTGGTTCCCGTGTCGCCCCTGCATTCCCTCACGCCAGCTTCAGCACTCTGTCCAGTGACCAGCGGCCTGCGCCGCGGGCGATAATCAGCAGCAGCAAACCGCCCCAAATCAGGTGCGTAGGCCATGCATCCGGGTAGACAAAAATCTCAATCACCAGCGTCATAAACAGCAGGCCTGCGGCGGCGAAGCGTGAAAACAGGCCCAGCACCAGCAGAACAGGGAAGGTGTGCTCGGCAAACGTGGCGAGGTGCGCGGCGATGTTATAGGGGATGAGCGGCAGCGCGTATTCGGTGCGGAACAGCTCGTAGGTGGACGGTTTTAGCGTCATAAATCCCGTCACTTTGGTGCGGCCAGACAGGAAAAACACCGCAGCAATGCCTACGCGGGCGACAAGTAACAGCACGCTATCGCTGACGCCTGCCTGAAGCCGGTCCCAGAGTCTATTCCACAGCGAGCGAACTCCCTGCTCCGTCATTTTTTGTTCAGATACTTTCATCATTTAACCTCAAAGAGTGTGATTAAGATGCAGCGAAAATACCGCTGCTAAGCATGTTGCTGAAAAAGGGGCCGAGGGCGAGGGTTGGCTCGGCAACCAGCGCCTGTTCGCTGGCCTGGTCAAGGGGTGCTCCCTGGCGGCAGGCGGTCAGAAAAACCGTGCCTCCCTGGCTTAAGGGTTCGGCAAAAATTTGCTGCTGACGGCGAACCAGCAGGGCGCCTTCCCCCTGCCAGTGAAGCGTCTCCGGCGTTGCTGTCTGATGGCGGTTGAATGCCCAGAGCGTGAACACCGGCAGTGTGGCATGCCAGTACCAGCGAACGCTGGCCCGCAGCGGTAATGAACGGGTGCCTAACGTCTCCGGAGGAATATTTGCCAGCGTATGTATATCCAACGGGGCCGAAGACTCAGCGCAAAACACCTCCAGCCAGAGCCTGTCCAGCTCCGCTACCGCGCTTAAATACGGCAGCTCGCGGGCTGGTGGATAAACGGCGATAAAAGCAGGGAAGGCATCGCCGTAGCGAATTAATTCCCCTCCGCGCGGCGGTTGTTCAAGCGCGTAGCCGCGCGCCATTTCACGGAAAAAGTCGCGGCCGGTAAGCCGTGAAACGCTGGGGAAGTTAGCCTCCAGAGCGTCCACGCAGGCTTTGATCACGCCGTTGCGGTAAACGGCCATGCCTGGCTGGTGCTGAAAATGGCTAAGCCCGGATCGAGCCTCACCATATAACAGGCCAATAAACGCCTCGTGATAGCGGCTTAAGGTGTTACTCATGCGGTGGCTCCCAGCGTGTCGATGATGTGCTGCGCGCGCTGCTGTTCGGCCAGCAGCTCATCGAACGACGGCAGGTTGTCATCCCGTTCGATAAGCGTGGGTTTTGCTCCCGCTCGCCGAATCAGTTGCTTATACAGCAGCCAGACATCCTCGGAGACTGACCGATCGTGGCTATCAATCAGCAAATGGCTACCGCCTTCGTCGGCGCTAAAGCCCGCCAGGTGGATCTCGGTGATACGTTCGGTCGGAAAGCGGTTCAGCCAGGCCACTGCATCAAACTCAAGGTTGTGGGCGCTCAGCCAGACGTTATTCAGATCCAGCAGCAGGCCGCATCCGCTCCGGCGGCTGACTTCGTCGAGAAATTCGATTTCATCCCACTCGTGTTCCGGCATTTGCAAATAATGCGTCGGATTTTCCAGTGAAATCTGGCGGCCCAGCGCATCCTGCACGCGGTTGATATTATCTATGACGCGGTTCAGTACCCGCGTGGTTCTCGGCACCGGCAGCAGGTCGGGGTAATAAACCCCGTTCCAGCGCGACCAGGCGAGGTGCTCTGAAACGAGCGCGGGTTTGATGTCGGTCACTAACGCTCTTAGCTGCGCGAGCAATTGAGCGTCCGGCGGTTCGTCTGCAGCCAACGAGAGCGAAACGCCGTGCAGGGAGATCTGATGCTGCTGGCGAATGGCCGCCAGCCACTCTCTGCGCGGGCCACCCGCCATGAGATAATTTTCACTGTGAACCTCGAACCAGAGGGTTGATGGACTGGCCCAGGCGTCGGCGTAATGCTCAGGCTTAAGGCCTAACCCGGCGCCCAAATTGATAGTCATCGTCATGTGAGTGGCCCTTTTATTAACCTTCGGTCAGCGAGCCGTGGCCATTTGGCGTTTGGATCGATGTGCAGGTGCCCGCCGGCACCATTTTGTAGGCATTTTTTTGGTAATCGACTTTAGAAGTCCCTGCGCAGGTGGTGCCCGCGCCGGCCTTGCAGTCGTTATCAGCAGCTTTGGCAATACCAAAACAGCGCTCAAGGTTTGGCCCGGTTAATTCAGCGGCAAAAGAGGCCGCGCTGAAAGAAACCAAAGACAGGGCAATAGCGGACATAGCAATACGGTTCATCGTGTTCTCCAGATAATTAAAATGAATTTAGCAACGGTAAATAATCGGCTAATTATTGAGAGCGTTATTTCCTCCTTATTAAATAAGGCGAGTTAATTCCCCGAAGTAATATTCACGGCTTTAAAGATCGTGCGGGCGACATTTCTCGGGTCATAAAGCATCGGCACGTGGCTGACCGGCAATTCAGTGACATGAGCATGGATTTTCTTCGCCATTGCCCGCTCCAGATCCGGGTTAATCATCCGGTCATTGCTGCCGACCAGGAACCAGCTTGGCTTCTGTTGCCAGGCGGCGGTGGTCACTTTTTCGGTGAAGCTTGCGGCGGCAATCGGCATCTGGGTGATGCCGATAATGTTCTGCGTTTCAGGCGTCGCATCCTGGGCAAAGTCGGTGGCGACGGCCTTCGGGTCGAGGCTCAGGAAGCCGTCCGCGCCCTTGATGATTTTTGCGCTGCCAGGCGGGGCGGGGAAGCTGTTAGCCAGGTCGGCCGTTGACTGGCCTGGCGACGGCGCAAAGGCGTTGATGTACACCAGCCCTTTAACTTTCGGGTCGTTGCCCGCCTCGGTAATCACCGTGCCGCCCCAGGAATGACCGACCAGAATAACGTCACCTTTGGCGCGGGCGATGGCGCGTTTGGTCGCCGCTACGTCATCTTTCAGCGACGTGAGCGGGATTTGCGCGGTGATGATTTCGTAATGGCGCGTTTGCAGCACGGGGATCACCTGCTCCCAGCTGCCGGTGGCATCGGCGAAGGCGCCGTGCACTAACACGATGGTGTGCTGCGTTTCCGCCTGGGCGGCAAAGCCGGTCATCAGGCTAGCCGCAGCCAGCGCCAGCAGCGTTTTACGCGTGGGTTTCATTTCATTTTCCTGTTTTAGGGGGAGGGAATAAATCAGCGGTAAATATCGGCGCTGCCGAAGTAGCTGTTGTTGCCGCCGGCGGAGACAACTCGCCAGGCGCTGGCGCCAGCTTTCTCGGCTTTCTGAGCCAGTTTTTCATTGAGCTGCTCGAGGGACAGCGTGGTGCTCTCGCTTTCAGTGACGGTGCCAATTTTTACCAGGCCCTGGGCGCTATGAACTTCTTTGGCAGCAAAAGCGGGTGCTACGGCAGCGGCAAGTACGAGCGGGAGAATAACGTTGCGGAACAGTTTCATCATAAGCCTCACATATCAGGTCGTTGAACACGTTGCCGCCTGCAGGTGGCGGATGCGCTTATTTAACGCCTGGTTTGTATGTGGGCTGTGTCAGGTGGCGAGGGATTTGTTTTGTTGTTTAGCTGAGCGCGGTGTGGATACAAAACAACACAATTCTTTTGCGTTGTGCCGGGTGAACCCCTCTTCCATGGCGGAAGAGGGGGAACGAGCGGTTACTTCAGACCTTCGCGATTCTCTTTTTTGGCCTCTTCGGCCTCGATAGCGCGATACCAGCGTGGGTGGTGCTTCTTCGCCCAGCGGCGGCTGACCTTGCCGACGATCATGCCCTTAACCGATCCTTTCACCCAAAACGCCATGTACATATGGATCAGGATGGCGTGGATCAGAATAATGGCCGACGCCGCGTGGATAAGCAGGCTGTAGCGAATCATCCACATCGGGAAGTAGTGCGCGAACCACGGCCGCCAGATAATAATCCCGGTCACCAGCAGCACGAAAATCATGCTCATAATGCTCCAGAACATCATCTTCTGCCCGGCGTTGTATTTGCCCACGTCCGCCACTTTATGCTCGTTGCCTTTCAGCACCTCAACAATGCCTTTCAGCCAGGGTAAATCCTGCTTATCGGGAATGTTGTGATGCACGAAGCGCACGAACATAAACATCAGCGCCACAAAAATAGCCACGCCGAAGAACGGATGCAAAATACGCCCCATCTGCGGTGTGCCGAAGGTTTCCGTCAGCCATTGCAGCGTCGGGAAGAACAGCGCGATGCCGGACAGCGACACGAGGAAGAAGCAAATCACTACCGTCCAGTGACAGGCACGGTCGATGAATTTCGTTCTGACAATCATCTTACTCATGCTTATCCTCCTCGTCTTCGTCCACCTCTTCGTTCGGGCCAATGCCGATATAGTGGAAAATCAATGCGCCGAAGGTGGCGACAAACCCCGCCGCCGACAGCGGTTTCAGAATGCCTTTCCACAGGTTGATTGGGGTATCAATCTTCGGCTCTTTCGGCAGGTTGTGGTACAGCTCCGGCCTGTCGGCATGGTGCAGCACGTAAACTACGTGCGTGCCGCCCACGCCCTGCGGGTTATAAACGCCCGCATGTTCAAAGCCGCGTTTTTTCAGCTTCTCAACGCGCTGGTCTGCCATTTCCAGCATTTCCTGGCGGGTGCCAAAGTGAATCGCGCCGGTTGGGCAGGTTTTCACGCAGGCAGGCTCCTGGCCGACGCTCACGCGGTCAACGCACAGGGTGCATTTATAAACGCGGTTATCGTCTTTGTTCAGGCGAGGCACGTTGAACGGACAGCCCGCGATGCAGTAGCCGCAGCCGATGCAGTGCTCGGACTGGAAGTCCACGATGCCGTTGGCGTACTGAATAATCGCCCCGGCGGACGGGCAGGCTTTGAGGCAGCCCGGATCCTCGCAGTGCATACAGCCATCTTTGCGGATGAGCCATTCCAGCTTGCCGTTTTCACGGGTTTCTGAAAAACGCATCAGCGTCCAGGACTTGGCGCTCAGATCGGCGGGGTTATCGTAAACCCCCACGCAGTGGCCGACTTCGTCGCGGATGTCGTTCCACTCCGAGCAGGCAACCTGGCAGGCCTTGCAGCCGATACAGCTTGTGACATCGATGAGCTTGGTAACTTCTTCCTTGAAGTCACGCGCCCGCGGCGGCGGCGTGAAGCTGTTGGTCGCCGAGCGTTTGATAATATCCTGAGATTGCATGGACATTGTTTTCTCCCTTACGCCTTCTCAATGTTGACCAGAAACGCCTTGTACTCCGGCGTTTGCGAGTTGGCGTCGCCTATCGACGGCGTCAGGGTATTGGCGAGATAGCCCTTGCGTGCCGCCCCTTCAAAGCCCCAATGCAGCGGAATACCGACGGTTTCGATTTCCTGGCCGCCCGCGTGCAGGGTTTGCAGGCGCGGCGTCACCACGGCCACGGCTTTAATAAAGCCGCGTTTGCTGCTGACTTTCACCCAGTCGCCGTGCGCAATGCCTTTGGCCTTCGCCAGCCCTTCGCTTATTTCAACGAACTGCTCCGGCTGCACGATGGCGTTAAGCCGCGCGTGCTTGGTCCAGGTGTGGAAGTGCTCGGTCAGGCGATAAGTCGTGCCGACATACGGGAACTGCTGCCTGCGGCCCATGCGCTTCGCGTCCGCCTCGTACAGGCGTGCCGCCGGGTTGGAAACCACGTTCGGGTGCAGCGGGTTGGTGCCCAGCGGCGTTTCGAACGGCTCGTAGTGCTCCGGGAACGGTCCTTCGGCCAGCTTGTCGAGTGCGAACAAGCGCCCCAGGCCTTCCTGCTGCATGATGAACGGCCCCACGCCGCTGTCCGGGGCGGCGGTGCTGAAGTCTGGAATATCGTTCCCGACCCATTTCGTACCGTTCCACTGGATCAGCATGCGCTTCGCGTCCCACGGTTTCCCCTGCAGGTCTGCCGAGGCGCGGTTGTACAGCACGCGGCGGTTCATCGGCCACGCCCACGCCCAGCCCAGCGTATTGCCCAGCCCGGACGGATCCGCGTTGTCGCGGTTCGCCATCTGGTTGCCTTTGCTGGTCCAGCTCCCGGCGTAAATCCAGCAGCCCGAGGCGGTAGAGCCGTCGTCACGCAGCAGCGCGAAGGAGTCCAGCAGCTGGCCTTTTTTCGCCTGCAGGTTGCCGTTGGCGTCAAACAAATCTTCCAGCGCGTAGCCGTTGCTCTCTTTGGCGATCTCTTCGGACTCGGGATGAGCCGGCTGGTGGTAGTCCCAGCGCATTTTCATCAGCGGCTCAACGCCTTTGCCGCCTTCGGCCTGGTACATCTGGCGCAGGCGGTGGTAAAGCCCGGCAAGAATTTCGCCGTCGTTAAGCGCTTCGCCCGGTGCATCTGCGCCTTTCCAGTGCCACTGCAGCCAGCGGCCGGAGTTGGCGATGGAACCGTCTTCTTCTGCAAAGCAAGTGGACGGCAGGCGGAACACTTCGGTCTGGATCTTCGTCGGGTCGACGTCGTTCATCTCGCCGTGGTTCTGCCAGAAGTTGGAGGTTTCCGTCACCAGCGGATCGATAACCACCATGTACTTCAGCTTGCTCAGGCTGGCGACAACCTTGTTTTTATCCGGGAACGAGGCGACGGGGTTAAAGCCCTGGCACAGGTAGCCGGTCACGAGATTGCGATCCATCATGTCGAAGTACTTCAGCACGTCGTAGGCCTGATCCCACTTCGGCAGCCAGTCAAAGCCCCAGCCGTTTTCCTTCTGCGCTTCGTCGCCGTAAAACGCTTTCATCAGGCTGACGAAGAACTTCGGATAGTTACTCCAGTAGTTAACCTGGCCCGGCAGCGTGGCTTTTGGCGTGTTGGTTGCGAGGTAGTCCTCGAGCGTGGTTTGCTTCTCGGACGGCAAAGACAGGTAGCCTGGCAGGCTGGTGGACAGCAGGCCGAGGTCGGTCAGACCCTGAATGTTGGAGTGACCACGCAGCGCGTTGACGCCGCCGCCCGCCATGCCCATGTTACCCAGCAGCAGCTGGATCATCGCCATGGTGCGGATGTTCTGTGCGCCCACGGTGTGCTGAGTCCAGCCCAGCGCGTACAGGAACGTGGTGGTGCGGTCCACCGCGCTGGTTGAGGCCAGCACTTCGCACACTTTCAGGAAGTCCGCCTGCGGCGTGCCGCAGATATGCTCGACGACATCCGGCGTGTAGCGTGCAACGTGCTCTTTGAGCAGGTTCCACACGCAGCGTGGGTCGGTCAGCGTGTCGTCACGCTTCGCAAAGCCGTTTTCGTCGAACTGGTAGTTCCAGCTGGTTTTGTCGTACTGGCGTTTTTCTTCGTCGTAGCCGCTGAACAGGCCGTCGTCAAAGCTAAAGTCTTCGCGTACCAGCAGGGCCGCATTGGTGTAGTGTTTGACGTATTCTGCGTTGATTTTGTTGTTAGAAATCAGGTACAGAATGACGCCCGACAGGAAGGTAATGTCGGTGCCGGAGCGGATTGGCGCGTAGATATCCGCCACCGAGGCGGTGCGGGTAAAGCGCGGGTCGACCACAATCAGCGTGGCGTCGTTGTTGTTTTTGGCTTCCATCGCCCAGCGGAAACCGACCGGGTGGGCTTCAGCGGCGTTGCCGCCCATCACCATCACCACGTTGGCGTTTTTGATATCAACCCAGTGGTTGGTCATCGCACCGCGACCAAATGTTGGAGCAAGACTTGCTACCGTTGGTCCGTGTCAGACGCGCGCCTGGTTATCTACCGCCAGCATGCCCAGCGAGCGGGCAAACTTCTGGGTCAACATGCCGGTTTCGTTGCTGGCCGCCGAAGCGCACAGCATGCCGGTGGAAAGCCAGCGGTTGACCGTCACATCCTGCTCATTCTTCTCAATGAAGTTCGCATCACGGTCATCTTTCATCAGGCGGGCGATGCGAGAGAACGCGTCTTCCCAGCTGATGCGCTGCCATTTATCGGAACCTGGGGCGCGGTATTCCGGGTAGCGAAGGCGGCTATCGCTGTGAATATAGTCGAGCAGTCCTGCGCCTTTCGGGCACAGAGCGCCGCGGTTTACCGGGTGGTCCGGGTCCCCTTCGATATGGAAAATGCTGGATTTGGCATTTTTCGAGCCGTCTCCGAGGCTATACATTAATAATCCACAGCCAACAGAACAGTAAGTACAGCTATTGCGGGTTTCTTTCGCGCGCAGCAGCTTGTAGTTGCGCGTCTCCGCCAGCGCGGCTTTTGGGGCAAAGCCCAGCACCGCCGCCGTTGTACCTGCCATTCCGCCGGCGCAGATTTTGAAAAACTTCCTGCGACTGACGTTCATCGTCACCTCATTGTTACGACGTTTTTTGTGCGGGCGAAAATAGCAGCTATAGCCATTCAGATATTGCGTGAAATCAACTCGATAAACATTGGGTAGACGATTACCCCTTTAGTGTTAGCGGTTATTGGGCCGAAATAATACCTGCGTGTATCAGGCAAATAGAGAGGGAGGAGTAGGGGAATGGTACTTTGAGCGGTGCCGTTTATTCAGAAAACGGCACCTTAACTTTGGGGTTCAGATGCGGGTAATCGAGAACCAACGGCGCCAGATAAAACGTAGCAGGTAATACTCGACAGTGCCCAGCACAAGGAACCATATGCAAAACAGGATAACGTAGAGCTGGCTGAGATCGACGAGGTGGAAGGTGTCGATGAGCTTTTGCGCCAGCGTCAGCGTTAACGCCGGAGCCGGCAGCAGCAGGCACGAAAGAAAGGCCAGCAGCAAAATGCCGCCCGCGCTCAATAGCGCTTGATGTGGATGGTTCATGACGTTGTTAGCCTGAAGTTAAAAGGCTATTGTCCGGGAAACGGCAGTCGGGTGCAAATGAACATGCCGGCAGCTAACGGGGGTAAAGGTTCGTTTATCAGACTATGTATTGAAATATGAAATTTAGTCGTGGGGAAATAAAATTTCCGCATGCGGAAAAATATATTCCTTTAATATGGAATTTTTATTTCCATTTCGTTTTTGGTAATGCTGGTGATTTATATTTTAGAAGTTGATGTGTTTGTTTTACTTGTCTGTTTTTATTGGTTTTTATTTCTTTTTATGGTGCGTTTATTATTTGCGTGTTGTGTTTTTATTCAGCCAAAAGCCTTTTTAAGGTATCATTGTTGTATGTTTAGTGAAGCTGTTTTCATTTGTTATAAATAAGTAATTATATTGCCTTTCTGTCTTCACTTATTTACACGTTTAATATCGATGCGGCTGATTTTCTAATCAGGCTGCTAAATGTATAGATTGAGAAACTCCACATGTCCCACGCTCGTATGAAATTCGCCATTGATGATGGCTCCACCAACGTAAAAATCAGCTGGATTGAGAACGGTATTCTCAAGACGGTGGTGTCTCCGAATTCGTTCCGTAAAGACTGGAAAAGTGCGGCCCTGCTGCGCGGGCAGAAAGTGTTTAACTACACTATCGGCACCACCAAATACACCTACGATGCCACTTCCGACAAGGCGCTCTCCACCACGCACATTGACTATCAATATGACGATTTAAACCTGCTGGCCGTGCACCATGCGCTGCTGCAAACCGGGCTTGAGGCCTGCGATGTCGAGGTTGTCGTTACGTTGCCGATCACGCAGTTTTATAACCCGGACGACTGCCAGCGCAACGAAGAGCGCATTGAGGCTAAGCGTCAGAACCTGATGCGCGAGATCTCGTTGAACAAAGGCGAGCTGTTTAACATCGTCGGCGTGGAAGTTATGCCGGAAAGCCTGCCAGCCGCGCTGTCGCACCTGCTGGACTCTGACGCCAGCGAGTTTACCAAATCGCTGGTGATCGACTGCGGTGGAACGACGCTGGATATGGGGGTGATTGTCGGTGAATTTGACGACGTTTCGGCTATTTACGGCAACAACGAAATCGGCGTGGCGATGGTCACGGATGCAACCCGCAAGGCGCTGGCTGCGGCAGCCAGCGACTCAAGCTATCTGGTGGCAAACGAGCTGATCAAACGTCGCGACGACATGGCGTTTGTGAAAAGCGTGGTGAACGATGAAAGCCGCATTGCCGATATTTTGCAGCGCATTGAGATAAAAATCACCGAACTGGGCGATCAGGTCGCCTATGAAGCGAAGAAGTTTGCCAAAAATCCAAACCGCGTTTACCTGGTTGGCGGCGGCGCGCCGCTGATTGAGTCCGCCATCCGCGAAGCTTATTCCACGTTGGGTGAAAGGGTGGTGATGATTGATAAGCCGCAAAGCGCGCTTTCCCGGGAAATCTGCCTCTACCATTCTGACTCCGGCGCAGAATCCGTTGCAGAACCGGTGCTACTTGAGGTAGAGGAAAATGCATAACAGCCGGACGAAGCGGGTTAACTTCTCGCTTCATCTTCGCCCGGATGATTCGCAGGCCGACCAGCGCGCTTTTTCTGAGTTACGGCAATGGCATGAAGGGCTAAAGCAGAGCGGGCGATCGCGCGAAGATATGGCCATGGAGATGCGTGGGTTCCATCGTCACGTCTATCTGGCAGGCCTTCAGCTTCAGCGGCTGAGCCCCCGAGCGTGCGGGCACATTGCCGAATCTATCGGCAGGGACTCGCTGACCTTGCCGGAACTGATGGACGAGCTAAGCGCCGGTGGGCTTTTACCTGAAGGGACTCCGACCCGGGCAGCCGCGAGCGAGCAATTTTCTGAGCAACAGTTAGAGCAGTTACAGCTGCTGCTGGAAACAGTGAAGCCCGCTCCGGCGAAAAAAACCTCTCGTGCTGAGAAGGACAATGCGGCAGAGCTTGCCCGTTTGCGGGAAGAAATCGAAAAAATGAATCACCTGCTGGAGCAGCAAAATAGCCAGCTGCAGCAGCTGCGGCGCGGTGAACCAGGCGCTGCGCCAGTGGAAGCCTCTCGTGGAGGCAGCGAAGAGGTGGCATTAAGCGAAGTGGCGGCTTCGGCAGAAAAAATGAAAAAGATTCGCCAGAAAGGCATTTTCTGAAGCCGGGAAGGTGAAGCGGCCTCTGCGCACAGAGGCCATGAGCATCAGTTAAAAACGTCGCCCAGCAGGCCGTACATCTTCGCGAAAGCACGTTTTGTCACTTCCGGGTGGTACTTCGCCACGCCTTCAACATTGGCGCCAGGATCGGTGAACGAGTGAACTGCTCCGGCGTAGCTAACCAGCTGCCAGTCTACCGACGCAGCGTTCATCTCGCTGACGAACCCGGCGAGCTGCTCGCGCGGCACGAGCGGATCTTCCGCGCCGTCCAGCACCAGAAGAGAAGCTTTGATCTCGCCCGCTGCGTGGGTTTTCAGGGTATCCAGCGTGCCGTGGAAAGAGACGGCCGCTTTGATATCCGCTCCGCTTCTTGCCAGCTCCAGCGCGCAGTGCCCGCCGAAACAGAAGCCCGCAACCGCCAGCTTGCTGCCGTCGACAGCCGCCGTTTTCTGTGCGGCCAGCGCTTGCAGCGCGGCCTGCATGCGGCCCACTTCTGCTGGCGTATCTTTAACTTCCATCATCAGGGCACCGGCTTCATCGGCGTTGGTCGGGCGCTTGCCCTGGCCGTAAAGATCGGCGACCAGCACAACGTATCCCTGCGCGGCAATCCCTTTAGCCTGTTCAACTGCACCGGCGCTCACGCCCATCCAGTTTGGGGCGATCAGAATGCCCGGGAGCGCAGCGCTGTGGTTTGCCTGATAGACCAGCGCGCCTTCAAAGGTTTGCTTATCGACCTGGTAAGTGACAGGTGTTGAAATAATTTCTGACATCAGGATTAACCCCTAAATAAATTTTATAGGTTTGCAGGTGAGCGTAATTAATTCCACATCGGTCAGTTGTTAGCAATTTATTAAATTTTCAAACGCATGAATTGCTATTTTATTTAATTAAAAAAGCGTTTATTTGTTAGCGATAAATACTTTTTGTGAATAATTGTGATTTTTATTTTTACGCTCTTAGCGATTATTAAACTGCGCTAATAAAAGCGCAGTTATTCCTGATTGCGAGATGCTGAAAGGCGGGTTAGTCCTGGTACATCAAGTCCTGATATAGCCCGGCCAGTACGCCGCCGGGCTGAAATTGCTGTTTGATCCAGCGGGTCACCTGGCCTGTCGCCGCGTGCTGGGTGGCGAGTAACATGCGTGAATTCTGGCGCGGGTTGTGCACCTGGCGGGTGACTAACTGGCCGCTTTCTACCGCGCTGCGCACCATGTAATCCGGCAGAAAGCCGATGCCTTCGCCCAGGATCTGGCACTGGCATTTGGTGTTGAAGTCCGGCACTACAATCGCTTCCTGGCCGTGGAGCAGCCAGCCCACTTTTTTATTGATGGTGGAGGCGGTGTCCTCGACCATGATGTTCGGATACAGCCTGAGCTGGCTTTCGGGGATAGGTTCCTGCACCGCCGCCAGCGGATGACCGGGCGCCACGGCGAACGCCCAGCGGATGACGCCAATCTCCGTGTAGTCAATGCCGCCGCCGCCCAGCAGGGCATCCGGCGCGCCAATCGCCACGTTAACCTGGTTGTTGAGCATCGCGTCCCAAACGCCGTTGTACACCTCGGTGGTGATGGCTATCTGGCAGCCGGGGAACTGCTGTTTGAGGATTTGTAACAGGCTGGCGGTATGCTGAGGCGTGTAGAGAAGGTGGTTTATGCAGATCCTGACTTTGGCTTCGATCCCCTGCGAAATCGTGTCAATTCCCCGTCGGATCCCTTGAAAATCGTTCAATAAATCGCTGGCTTTGCGGTAGAGATAGACCCCGGATTCGGTCAGCTCAATGCTGCGGGTATTACGGATAAAAAGCGTCACGTCGAGCCAGGTCTCCATGCGCTTAATGGTGTAGCTGATCGCGGAGGTGGTCACGCCCAGCTCTTCGGCCGCGCGGCTAAAGCTGCCGTAGCGGGCGGCGCAGGTAAAAGCCTGCAAATTCTCTTCGGTAAAGATGGAATTCATTTCGTGCTCCCTTTTCACGGCGCGCAATGGGGGATTCTGACACATTTTCGAGGGATTATTAAAATGCATTCAACAATAGCGGCATCAGCGATGAATCTTTTTTAAGCGGATGTTCTTCCCGCCAGGGCGTTGTTATTCTCGAATTTCAGCAATAACCGCGAACGACAGGAGAACAGTATGTCTGAAAAAGAGCTGGTTACCGGGTTTCTGACGGCGGCCCTGGAAGGGGAAGCCGCAACGCTTAAGGCATGTCTGGAACGTGGCGTGGACATTAACGTGACCAACCGCCAGGGAAGAACGGCGATCACCCTCGCCAGCCTGAGCCAAAAATATGACTGCGTGGCGCTGTTGATTGACGCAGGCGCGGACATTAATCAGCAGGATGAAACCTGTTTCAACCCTTTCCTGATTAGCTGCCTGAATAACGATCTCAAACTGTTACGCCTGCTGTTACCCGCCAGGCCGGACCTGACTCGCTTAACCCGTTTTGGCGGCGTAGGTATTACGCCTGCCAGCGAAAAAGGCCACGTTGAGATTGTGCGTGAGCTGCTGGAACACACCGGGATCAACGTCAACCACACCAATTTCCTCGGCTGGACACCGTTGCTTGAGGCCATCGTGCTGAACGACGGCGGTAAAAAGCAGCAAGAGATCGTTTCTCTGCTGCTGGAAAACGGCGCTAATCCGCACATGACGGATAAGTACGGCAAAACGCCGCTGGAGCTGGCCGAAGAAAAAGGCTACCGCGAAATTGCTCAATTATTGAGAGACGCGGGCGCATAGCCGCCGTAAACCTCACCTCTATTAATCTCTCTGGGTAGAAAAATAAAAATGACTGAAATTGAAAAAAGCCGTCGTGATTTTATCAGCGGAGGCGGCAAGGTCGCCGCCGCCTGTGCGCTGTTTGGGGCAGCCGGAACCGCGGCCTGGGCCGCAAAAACACCTGCAAATGTTAGCGAGAGCGGCAGCCAGATGAAGACCCTCAGTGAAAAACACTATTACCTGGACAACGTGCTGCTGGAAACAGGGTTTAACTACGAGGGCGAAACCGCCGTCAGCACCCGCACCGAACTGCACACGCTCGAAATCAAAGACGGCAAAATTGAGGCACTGCGCGCCAATAAATCTCACCCGGACGGTTCTCTGCACGCTTATGATGCTGGCGGCAAACTGCTGCTCCCGGCCATGCGCGATATGCACATTCACCTGGACAAAACGTTCTACGGCGGCCCGTGGCAGGTGCATAACCGCCCGGAAGGCACCACCATCATGGATATGATTGCCTACGAGCGTAAAATTCTGCCTGAGCTGCAGCCGTATACCCGCGAACGTGCCGGCAAGCTTATCGATCTTATTCAGTCCAAAGGTTCAACCATTGCCCGCAGCCACTGCAACATCGAGCCGGTTTCCGGCCTGAAAAACCTTGAAAACCTGCAGGCGGTGCTGGAGCAGAGAAAGTCCGGGCTGAGCTGCGAAATCGTGGCGTTTCCGCAGCATGGCCTGCTGCTGTCGAAATCTGAACCGCTGATGCGCGAAGCGATGCAGGCCGGGGCACACTACGTCGGCGGCCTGGATCCAACCAACGTTGACGGCGCCATGGAGAAGTCGCTCGACACCATGTTCCAGATTGCGCTTGATTACGACAAAGGCGTGGATATCCACCTGCATGAAACCAGCCCGGCGGGCGTCGCGGCGGTGAATTACATGGTGGAAACGGTGGAGAAAACCCCGCAGCTTAAAGGCAAACTGACCATCAGCCACGGCTTTGCGCTGGCGACCTTAACCCCGCAGCAGGTGGATGACATTGCCACGCGTATGGCGGCCCAGCAGATTAGCATTGCCTCCACCGTGCCTATCGGCACGTTGCATATGCCGCTCAAGCAGCTACAGCAAAAGGGCGTGCTGGTGATGACCGGTACCGACAGCGTGATTGACCACTGGTCGCCTTACGGGCTGGGCGACATGCTGGAAAAAGCCAACCTTTATGCCCAGCTTTACGTTCGCCCGAGCGAGCTGAGCCTGTCGCGTTCGCTGGCCATTGCCACCGGCAATATTTTGCCGCTGGACGACAAAGGCAAGCAGGTGTGGCCGAAGGCAGAGGATGAGGCGAGCTTCGTGCTGGTGGATGCATCCTGTTCGGCAGAAGCCGTGGCGCGTATTTCTCCGCGAACCGCGACCTTCCATCAGGGGAATTTAGTCTGGGGAAGCGTTATTTAACTCGAACTAAAATAGCCTGCATAAGCAGGCTATTTATTTACTCTCTATCTGACAACGAAGACCGGGAAGCGGGCGTGGCGAATAATGCTGGAGGCGTTAGAGCCCAGCAGATGAGTAGAAATAGACGGATTCTTCGAACCGACAATAATCACATCCGCGTGAATTTCCTGCGCGACCTCGTTAACCTCATCCCGCACCGAACCGTAGCGGATCTCCAGCACCACGCGTTCTTTCGGCAGCGAGAAGTGCCCGCGTAATTCTTCCATCTTTTCTTCGGCGTTTTTCTTCAGATATTCGTCGAATTTGCGGATGTCAGAGGAAAAACCGTGGGTATTAAACAGCGGGGATTTAGGCAGAACGTACAGAAGGTGGATAGTGCCCTCAGACTCCTTCGCCAGATATTCGGCATGGCGAATGGCTTTGTCCGTGAGCTCCATTTCATAAACATCCACCGGCATTAAGATGGTTTTATACATCGTTAATCTCCTTTTGGTTACGTTTCATTTATCCTGGCACTAACGATGTTTTTTCGCCGTGATCTGACGGGGAAATAAGGCATTTTGCTATTCCGTATGGGGATAGAACATAGCTGCTTGTTTTCCCCGCAAGGGGGAAGGGCTATTTGAATCTTTATGCTGGAATGGATATGTCCCGTTCACTTCCAGTACATTTTTATATGTAGCCACTGAATCAGTCCTGGGTCGGCTGAGATGCGTTCCCGACGCTCTCAGCCTCCGGCCGTTCCCGACGGCCGGACCCTGGCCAGTCGGAGAGAAAACGGAGGCGATTTAAGCCGGAACCGAGCCTCGCTTCTTATTTTTACCCTCACCCTGACCCTCTCCCTGGAAGGGAGAGGGGATAAACAATGTTTCCCATAGCTTTTGTTTTCTCCCTCGCCCCTTTGGGGAGAGGGCGGGGTGAGGGGCTGTCGTGCCTAGTTGCGGCCTGCCATCACGCCGCCGTCCACGTCCCACAGCGCGCCGGTGACCCAGGTGGTGCTGTCAGACAGCAGGAAGTTGACCACTTCTGCGACGTCGCGCGGGGTGCCGACGCGACCAATTGGGTGGAAGCTGTCGAAGCTGCCCATCACGTCCGCCACATCCTCTTTAGGAATAAAGCCTTCATAAATTGGCGTATGCACTACGGCCGGGGAAATCGCGTTCACGCGGATGCCGTGTGAACCCAGTTCAATAGCAAGGTTTTTCGTCAGCGCATGCAAACCGGCTTTCGCCATGGAGTAGGCGGAAGAAGGCGTGGCGCCGATAGCCTGCTGTGCCCACATGGAACCGATGTTGACGATAGAGCCTTTAATCCCTGCTGCGACCATGTTTTTCACCACTTCGCGAGTGATAAAGAAGGTTGCGCGGTTAATGCTCATGTACATGTCGTAATCCGCTTCTTCATGTTCGGTAAAGGCTTTCGGGAAGAAAACCCCGGCGGCGTTCACCAGCAGGCTGATGTCGCGGTGCCCGGCGTTAATCACCTCCATCACTTT
Organism: Cedecea selenatireducens; assembly: GCF_042138895.1. Lineage (NCBI taxonomy): Bacteria > Pseudomonadati > Pseudomonadota > Gammaproteobacteria > Enterobacterales > Enterobacteriaceae > Cedecea > Cedecea selenatireducens. The sequence continues at coordinate 38,648 of NZ_JBHIKW010000018.1, forward strand.
GTGCATCCCTTCGCGGCTCATCAGGTCCGCGACGATGACGGACACTTCGCCCAGGGCAGATAGCGCCTGACGTGCCTGCTCGGCTTTCTCGACGCGGTTGCCGACCAGCACAACTTTCCCGCCGTTTTCCAGCACCTGACGGGCGCTTTCCAGGCCCATACCGCTGGTGCCGCCAACAACTAAAAGTTTCTTACCTGCGAATGATGTAGACATGATGACCTCGTTTCTTTTGGCTTAATAAGAGGAAGCAGCCTGCTGTGGGCCTCCGGAATGGCGACAGAATGCCAAACCCATTTGGGCCTGACGAAGCATAAGAACTTGCATATCGAGAAAGAAAAACTATCTTGTCGGTATGTCGTCTTTTGCGAAGAGAAAACATGAGATCGCTAAATCGCCTGAAATGGCTCCACGCCTTTGAAGCCACCGCACGTCACGGCAGTTTTACCGGGGCAGCGCAAGAGCTGGGCGTAACCCCCGCCGCCGTCGGGCAGCTTGTTCGTTCGCTGGAAGAGTGGGTCGGCCATCCGCTGCTGCACCGCACGAGGAGCGGGAAAGAAAGGCTGACTTTGGTTGATGAGGCGAGAGACGCGCTGCAGGATATCACCGCCGGCCTGGACGGCCTCGAGCAGGGTCTGAATAAGCTGCGTGGCGCCAGGGCGAGAGCCGTGGTGGTGATCACGGCTTCGCAGGTGTTGATGATGAACTGGCTGATGGAGCGCCTGAATCGCTTTTCCGAGCAGCACGACAGCATCGACCTGCGTCTGAACGTCACCGAAAAACTCACCGACGTGCTGCACGGTGAAGCCGATTTAGGCATTCGCTGTGGCCCCGGCAACTGGCCTGGTTTGCAGTCGACCTGGCTGATGGATGAAGAGGCGGTAATCGTCTGCAGCCCGCAACTGCTCAACGGCGTGACCGAGGCCGACTGGCTGTCGAAGCAGAAGCTTATCTACGACGATACGCCGCACCCTGGCGCGAACTTCCCGGACTGGGAAACAATTTCTCAGCACGTTGGCGTAACGTTGTGCGAGCAAAACGGGCTGCATATTAACTCCACGTCGGCGGTGATCCTCGCGGCGTTAAGCGGCCGTGGCGTGGCGGTGGTGCGCAAAGCGCTGGTGCAGCAGTCGATCGATCTGGGCCAGCTGCGCCAGCTTTTCCCGCAGCACAAATGGCCGCTGACCTGGGCCTACTTTATCGTTCGCTCTGAGCGGTCCAGCCGCCGCCCGGAGGTCACGCTGTTCCATGACTGGCTGGTGGCAGAGACGGGCGCTACGCTTAAATGATGGAAAAACTCACCGAATTAAAGCGTGCAAAACGGCTGGCGCTCTCGCTGTTGCTGATTGCCGCCGCGACGTTTGTCGCCACCTTATTCCTGCCGCCAAGCTTCTGGGTTAGCGGCCTGAAAGCTATTTCTGAAGCGGCGATGGTTGGCGCGCTGGCGGACTGGTTTGCGGTTGTGGCGCTGTTTCGCCGCGTCCCGATCCCGTTTATCTCCCGGCATACGGCCATTATTCCGCGTAATAAAGACCGAATCGGCGAGAACCTCGGCAAGTTCGTACAGGAGAAGTTTCTCGATACCCAGTCGCTGATTGACCTTATTCGCCGCCACGAACCGGCGCAGATGATGGGCAACTGGTTTCGCCAGCCGGACAATGCGCAGCGGGTAGGGCAGCATTTGCTCAAGGTCATGGAGGCGTTTTTATCGCTGACGGACGACGCACGCATTCAGGGGCTGATTCGCCGCGCGGTGCATAAGGCGATAGATAAAGTCGACCTCAGCTACTCCAGCGCGATGCTGCTGGAAAGCCTGACCAAAAACAACCGGCATCAGGCCTTGCTCGACTCGGTGATTGCTCAGTTGCTGGCGCTGCTGGAGAAACCGGCCAGCCGGGAATTTATTGCCCGCCAAATCGTCCACTGGCTGGAAACCGAGCACCCGGTTAAGGCGAAGGTGTTGCCCACCGAATGGCTGGGGGAGCAAAGTGCGGAGCTGGTGTCCGACGCCGTTAACTCCCTACTGGATGACGTCAGCCAGGACAAAACGCACCAGATTCGCCGCGCCTTTGATAGCGCGGTTCAACGGCTTATCGACAATCTAAAAAATGACCCGGAAATGGCCGCCAAAGCGGAAACGATCAAAAGTTACCTGAAGGAGGATGAGAAGTTTAACCTTTACCTCGGCGAGCTTTGGAACGACCTGCGCGGCTGGCTGAAAACTGACATCGCCAGCGAAGATTCCCGGCTGCAAAAGCGCATTGCCGAAGCGGGGCAGTGGCTGGGCGAAACGCTGATGGCCGATGCCTCGCTCCGGGCTTCGCTGAATGAGCATCTTGAGCAGGCGGCACGGCACGTAGCGCCGGATTTCTCTGCGTTTCTTACCCGACACATTAGCGACACGGTGAAAAGCTGGGACGCAAAAGATATGTCGCGGCAGATTGAGCTGAACATCGGCAAAGACCTGCAGTTTATCCGCATTAACGGCACGCTGGTGGGCGGCTCGGTTGGCCTTGTATTGTATTTGCTTTCGCAGCTGTCGGGCGTGATTGAGCCGCTGTTATCCGGACATCCAAATTAACTGGCAGAGCCATGTGAAATTTTAGGTATAATTACGTTTTATTTTCAATGACCTATTGCTGCGATATCCTATGATCCTTAACCAATTCTGCTATTTTCTTCTGGTGCTCGCCGCGGTGGGCAGCGCTTTGATGCCTCACTCTTTGGTTATGTGGTTTGGGCTGGTGAATGTGCTCACGCTGCTGGTTTACGGCGGTGACAAACTGGCTGCGGTAAAGGCCTGGCGGCGCGTGCCGGAGACAACATTGCTTATCTTTGGTCTGGTAGGTGGCTGGCCCGGGGCGATTCTGGCCCAAAAAATTTTTCGCCATAAAACGCAAAAACAGCCGTTCAGAAAATGGTTTTTTATTACGGTGCTCGTAAACGTCATCGTCATTATTGCCGTGGTATATAAATTTTATTTATCCCGTTGACGAAAATTTTATATGGCATAGATAAAAGGCTGACGCCCGTATTTATTTATCTTGTTCCCTCATCGTAGTGGCTAAAAAATCGCTAATTTTTACTAAAAACAGATGCATGTCCCCAGGCTTGCTTTACACTATGGGCAAACAAAGAGCTTTGTCCGGTAGGGAAAAAGATGGCGACATTGAAAGACATTGCGGTTGAGGCGGGCGTTTCACTGGCGACGGTGTCGCGGGTGTTGAATGACGACCCAGGCCTGAACGTGAAAGAAGAAACCAAGCGGCGGATACTCGAAATAGCGGAAAAGCTGGAATATAAAAACAGCAGTTCGCGCAGAATGTTGGCCAATCCCGTAGGCCAGCATCATTTTTTGGCGCTCTACAGCTATCAGCAAGATCTGGAAATTAACGATCCTTACTACCTGGCTATTCGCCATGGGATTGAAACGCAATGTGAAAAATTAGGGATCGAATTAACGAACTGTTATCTCGGCCATGCCCTGCCGGAGCTAAAAAAGGTGACCGGCGTGTTGGTGATTGGGCAGCCCTCTGATGGGACCCGTGAAACCCTTCGCGCGATGACAGATAACCTCTGTTTCATCGATTTTCACGAGCCAGGCGGCCAGTACGATGCCGTAGACATTGATCTGGTCAGGATTGCCAAAGAGGTTATCGATTTCTTTATTGCCCAGGGCGTGTCGCGTATTGGGTTCATTGGTGGTCAGGATCGGCCAGGAAAAGCGGATATTCGTGAGATAGCCTTCGCCGAATATGGCCGCCTGAAGGGCGTAGTGTCCGAGGACGACATCTGGCGCGGCGGTTTCTCAAGCTCATCGGGTTACGAACTGGCAAAGACGATGCTGGCCCAGGGCGATTATCCTTCTGCGCTGTTTGTGGCGTCAGACTCCATCGCGATTGGCGTTTTACGAGCCATCCATGAACGTGGGCTGAAGATACCGGGCGACATTTCGCTGATCAGCGTGAACGATATCCCAACCGCACGTTTTACCTTCCCACCGCTTTCCACGGTGCGTATCCATTCCGAAATGATGGGCAGCCAGGGCGTTAATCTGTTGGTTGAAAAAGCCCGTGATGGCCGTGCTCTGCCGCTCAATGTGTTTGTTCCCAGCGTCCTCAAACTGCGCGGTACCACGCGCTAGCTTCTTCCCCTGGCGCCGGAGAACAACCGTTTTCCGGCGGTATCCCTGACCTGCTGATACACCCCTGTCCCGAATGCTCATTTTGTGATCGAGTTAAAGCAAATCGTCTCTGCTTATTTTATTTAGTAAAAGTTTTACTAAAATAAAACGCAATTATTTAGTGCGTACAGGGAGGCGAGATGAATCGCTGGGAAAATCTTCAACTTACTCATGAAAACAGGCTGCCGCCGCGCGCCTATTTCTTCGCTTATGATTCGCTGGCGAAAGCGCGTTCGTTTGTGCGTGAAAACAGTAATCATTTCTTATCCCTCAGCGGGCAGTGGAACTTCCGGTTCTTTACCAATCCATTGTTGGTTCCTGAAGCGTTTACCGCTGAGATGATTGACGGCTGGGGCTCAATTACCGTGCCGGGAATGTGGCAGATGGAAGGCCACGGCCAGTTGCAGTACACCGATGAAGGTTTTCCGTTCCCGATTGACGTGCCGTTTGTGCCAACCGACAACCCGACTGGCGCGTACCAGCGTGTGTTTACCCTCGGTGATAATTGGCAGGGTAAACAAACGATTATCAAATTTGATGGCGTAGAAACCTATTTTGAAGTCTACGTTAACGGCCAGTATATCGGGTTCAGTAAAGGGAGCCGCCTGACGGCCGAATTTGATATCAGTGCGGCGGTGAAAACTGGCGACAATCTGTTGGCCGTTCGCGTCATGCAATGGGCGGACTCGACCTACATTGAAGATCAGGATATGTGGTGGACGGCGGGGATTTTCCGTGACGTGTACCTGGTAGGGAAACATCCGCTGCATGTGCAGGACTTCACGCTGCGGACTGATTTTAGCGATGACTATCGCGATGCGACACTTGCCTGCCAGTTAATGCTGGAGAACCTCGCGACCCCAGCCGCCGGGACCACGCTGGAATACACCCTGTTCGATGGCGACACTGCGCTTTATCACGGGGTGAAAGAGCATTTAACGGTTGATCGGCAGCTTAATACCGATTTTTCGATTGAGGTAAAAGCCCCTCAGCAGTGGTCGGCAGAAAATCCATATCTGTATCACCTGGTGCTGACGCTGAAAAACGCCGCAGGTGAAATTCTTGAAATCATCCCGCAGCGCGTTGGCTTCCGCGATATTAAAGTGCGCGACGGCCTGTTTTACGTCAACAACCACTATTTGATGCTGCACGGCGTCAACCGCCACGACAACGACCACCTGAAAGGCCGCGCCGTGGGGATGGATCGCGTCGAAAAAGATCTGCAGCTGATGAAGCAGTACAACATCAACTCAGTGCGTACCGCCCACTACCCGAACGATCCGCGTTTTTACGAACTGTGTGATATTTATGGCCTGTTCGTGATGGCAGAAACGGACGTGGAATCACACGGTTTCGCCAACGTCGGCAACCTGAGCCGTATCACCGACGACCCGGAGTGGGAACACATCTACGTCGAGCGCATCGTGCGTCACGTTCATGCGCAGAAAAACCACCCGTCAATCATCATCTGGTCGCTGGGGAATGAATCCGGCTACGGCTGCAATATTCGTGCGATGTACCGCGCCTGCAAAGCGTTGGACGATACGCGCCTTGTTCATTATGAAGAGGATCGTGATGCAGAGGTCGTGGATATTATTTCGACCATGTATACCCGTGTGCCGCTGATGAACGAGTTTGGGGAATATCCGCATGCTAAGCCGCGCATTATCTGTGAATACGCCCATGCAATGGGGAACGGCCCTGGCGGCCTGACCGAATATCAAAATGTCTTTTATCAACACGACAGCATTCAGGGCCACTACGTCTGGGAGTGGTGCGATCACGGTATTCAGGCCAGCGATGAAAACGGCACGGTATTCTACAAGTACGGCGGCGACTACGGCGACTACCCGAACAACTACAATTTCTGCCTCGATGGGCTGATCTTCTCCGACCAAACGCCGGGGCCAGGGCTACAGGAATACAAACAGGTCATTGCGCCGGTAAAAGTCCGGGTCGAAGATCTTCAGCGCGGCATTCTGCGTATTGAGAACAAACTGTGGTTCTCTAGTCTGGACGATTACACCCTGAACGTGGAGATCCGTGCCGAGGGCGAAACACTCTCCAGCCAGCGTTTGAAAGTGGAAGGGCTGGCCGCCAACAGCGCCCGCGAGGTCAGCATTGCGCTGCCGAAGCTTGATGAGCGTGAAACCTTTATCAATATCAGCGTGACCAAAGACTCCCGCACCCTGTACAGCGAGGCTAATCACGCCATTGCGGTATATCAGTTCCCGCTAAAAGCGCAGACGGCGGCAAAAACGCCGTGGATAAATACCAGCGCCACGGCGCTGCAGGTTGCCGACGAACGCTTGAGCTACCGCATTATTGGGCACAACTTCCACGTCGTGTTCTCGAAGGTGAGCGGCAAGCTGACCGAGTGGCAGGTGAATGGGGTTAATCAGGTCACCCGTGAGCCGAAAATCAACTTCTTCAAGCCGATGATTGATAACCATAAGCAGGAGTTTGAAGGGCTGTGGGAACCCGCGCACCTGCCGATTATGCAGGAGCATTTACGCGAGTTTAACGCTGAAATGCACGGCGACACGGCGGTTATCTCTACCCGAACGATTGTTGCACCGCCGGTATTCGACTTTGGTATGCGCTGCACCTATCGCTGGCAGATTACCCCCCAGGGGAATATCAACGTTGAGCTGCAGGGCGAGCGCTACGGTGATTATCCCCATATCGTGCCGTGCATCGGCTTTATGCTGGGGATCAACGGCGAGTTTGAGCAGGTTGATTACTACGGCCGTGGCCCCGGCGAGAACTACGCCGACAGCCAGCAAAGCAACATCATCGATCTTTGGCGCACCACCGTTGATGACATGTTCGTCAACTATCCCTTCCCGCAGAACAACGGCAACCGCCAGCATGTGCGCTGGGCGTCGTTTACCGACCGTCACGGTAGCGGCCTGCTGGTGGTGCCAAGCCAACCCATCAACATTAGTGCCTGGCACTACACCGCTGAAAACCTGCACGCCGCGCAGCACTGTAATGAGCTTCGGCGCAGCGACGACATCACGCTAAACATTGACGCTCAACTGCTCGGACTCGGCTCCAACTCGTGGGGGAGCGAAGTGCTGGATAGCTGGCGCGTGTGGCTTAAACCTTTCAATTACGGTTTTACGTTGCTGCCGCTGGAAGGCGGGCGCAGCACCTCGCAGGCGCTCGCGCATCATAACTTCGGCGCTGATTTCTTTTCTCCTGTTTCACATAGCGAGGCTGAACAATGAGAGTTCTCGATAATTTAGAAGAGTTTAAGCAGGTCTATCACAGCGGCCGGAAGTGGCAGCGCTGCGTGGAAGCCATCAATAACATCGACAATATTCGCCCCGGCGTGGCCCACTCCATCGGTGACTCGCTCTCTTATCGGGTAAGCACCGAGAGCTGTACTGACGCGCTGTTTGCGGGGAGTCGTCGTTATTTCGACGTGCATTACTACCTTCAGGGGCGGCAAAAAATTGAGTTCGCGCCGAAAGAGCAGCTGCGAACGGTGGCCTGCTACCGGGACGAAACCGATCGGGAATACCTGAAAGGCGTCGGTGAAATCGTGACGGTAAACGAGGGGCAGATGGTTATCTGCGACACCGAAGAGGCTTACCGCTTTATCAGCGATGAATGGGTAAAAAAAGTGATCCTCAGAGTCACTATTGAAGACGGCTATTTTCTTAATAAATAACGCTAGTTACGGTGCGCACCAAGGCCAGCGGCACGCCCCGCTGGTCTTCCCTGTACTTCCCCATAACGGGGGATGTGAATTTTCGGAGGACGTATGTCCACATCAATTCGGGCAAAAATAGGCAAGTTCGCCCTGCTGTCGATGGCATTTACGGCGGTCTTTAACGTACGAAATATCGTCAATAACAATATCGAGTTAGGGCTGAGTTCAGCGCCGATTTTCTTATTCGCGACGGTGGTTTACTTCATTCCCTTTGTCTTTATCATCGCCGAATTTGTCTCGGCGAATAAAAATTCTGAATCAGGCATGTACGCCTGGCTGAAGCAGCCGCTGGGGACTCGCGCGGCCTATCTGGGCTCATTCCTGTACTGGTTTGTGAATCTGTTCTTCTTCCTCTCATTACTGCCGAACGTCGTGGCCTATGCCTCCTACGCCATTATGGGGTACTCAATACCGTTCTCGCCGATGGTGACGTCGCTGATTTCGATTGTGCTGTTTGCGATGGCAACCCATATCTCGACCAAGGGCGCGACGTGGCTGGGGAAAATTTCTGAATGCGTGGCCTACGGCGTCTTTGCGCTGTTTGCTATCTACGTGGTCGGGGCTTTCACGGCTTTGGGCAGCGGGCACGTACCGGCGCAGCCGATTACGCTGGCGGCAATGACGCCGACCATCAACTGGGCAACGCTTGGCATCATGTGCTGGATTTTCCAGGCGGCGGGCGGGGCAGAAACCGTTGCGGCTTACCTGAATGATACAAAAGGCGGGCAGAAATCCTTCATCAAAGTGATCATTACCGCCGGGGTGCTGATCGGCGGCATGTACGCCCTGGGCTCGCTATTAGTGAACGTTTTTGTCGCACGAGAAGATCTCACTTACGCGGCGGGAATGGTGGAAATCTTTACCGGTCTTGGCGCGTACTTCCATATTCCTGAAGCGCTAATGGGGCGTTTTGTCGGCATTATTCTGTTTATCGCCATCTTCGGCAGCATGATGATGTGGACGGCGGCCCCGGTCAAAATTCACTTCTCGGAAATCCCGGAAGGAATTTATGGCAAGAAAACCACCGAACTGAATGCACACGGCGTGCCGGTGCGTGCGGCGTGGTGGCAGTTTGTTTTTGTGCTGCTGATGCTTATTGTTAACGGCTTCGGCTCCGCCAGCGTCCAACAGATGATGAATACCGCCATCAACCTGACGGCGGGGACGGCGATGTTGCCGCCAATATTTATTATGGCGGCCTACTTTGTCTTCCGTTGGAAGCACGATGACACCCCGCGTGATTTCCGCATGGGGTCAAAAGCGGTTGGGATGAGCGTCGTTTCTATGCTGATGATTATTTTTGTGGTCAGCATGGCCGCCTCTGCGTTCCCGCCGGGTGTGGATCTGGTTAACGCCTTCTTTATTAACGTCTTTATGACCGCAGTGTTCTCCGGGCTTGCCTGGTGGTGGATCACCCGTTTTGAAAATAAACAGAAGAAACGTCTGGTAACCTCGCCTCGGGCGGTGCCAAAAGCAGTGAAATAATATCCGCATCGTCGCCAGCCCTCCCTCGGCTGGCGCATCTCCTCCTTTTCATCGCTGCATACCTCGCACTATTTTCGTGATCGGGTTAAAGCAACCAGACTTTTACTCTTTGTTTTACTAAATTTTTTACTAAAATATACATTAGTGGTTAACGCCCTCTATCCTACAAACAACGCAGACCCTTCGGGTTACCCACGGAAGGAAACTGCGTGGAGATGTGTTATGTCTGATACTAAACGTAATACCATCGGCAAGTTTGGCCTGCTGTCGCTGACCTTTGCCGCTGTTTACAGTTTTAATAACGTCATCAATAACAATATCGAACTTGGGTTAGCGTCGGCCCCGATGTTTTTTCTGGCTACGTTGCTCTATTTTATTCCGTTCTGTTTGATTATCGCTGAGTTTGTGTCACTGAATAAAAATTCAGAGGCCGGGGTCTACGCCTGGGTGAAAAGTGCATTGGGCGGGCGCTGGGCGTTTATTACCGCGTACACCTATTGGTTCGTTAACCTGTTCTTTTTCACTTCTTTATTGCCGCGTGTTATTGCCTATGCTTCATATGCGTTCCTCGGCTATGAATACATTCTGACGCCGATAGCCACCACGCTGCTGAGCATGGTGCTGTTTGCGCTATCAACCTGGGTGTCGACCAATGGCGCAAAAATGCTGGGGCCGATTACCTCCGTCACTTCATCTCTCATGTTGCTGCTCACGTTGTCGTATATTTTGCTCTCAGGCACCGCGCTGGTGGGCGGTATTCAGCCCGCAGACCCGATTACCGTTGAGGCCATGATCCCTGACTTTAACTGGGCATTCCTCGGTATTACGACCTGGATTTTCATGGCAGCCGGCGGCGCTGAATCCGTTGCGGTATACGTGAATGACGTGAAGGGCGGGGCGAAATCGTTCGTTAAAGTGATAATCCTGGCGGGGATTTTTATCGGCGTTCTTTATTCGATTTCGTCGGTGCTGATTAACGTCTTTGTGAGCAGTAAAGAGCTGAAATTCACCGGCGGGTCGGTGCAGGTGTTCCATGGCATGGCGGTCTATTTCGGCCTGCCGGAAATCTTAATTAATCGCTTTGTTGGCCTGGTTTCCTTCACCGCCATGTTCGGGTCATTGCTGATGTGGACGGCGACGCCGGTCAAAATATTCTTCTCGGAAATCCCCAGCGGTATTTTTGGTCAAAAAACCGTCGAGCTGAATAAAAATGGTGTGCCTGCCCGCGCGGCGTGGATTCAATTTTTGATTGTTATCCCGCTGATGATTATCCCGATGCTGGGCTCTAATACCGTTCAGGATTTAATGAATACCATTATTAACATGACCGCTGCTGCTTCGATGTTGCCGCCGTTATTCATTATGCTGGCATACCTTAATCTTCGCCGTAAATACGATCATCTGCCGCGTGATTTCAAAATGGGTTCACAGAAAACGGGTATTACGATTGTCTCTATGCTGATTGTTATTTTTACCATTGGGTTTGTCGCGTCTACATTCCCGACGGGTGGGAATATCTTGACGATCGTTTTTTATAACGTGGGGGGAATAGTGCTTTTCCTGGGCTTCGCATGGTGGAAGTACAGTAAATATATCAAAGGGCTAACGCCGGAAGAGCAAAAGGCAGAAGCAAAACCGGTCGTACATTCTGCATGAAATAATTTTAAAACAACCTTTATTGTCTTTTTAAATATGATGAAAAATAAAAAATACCTCTGCGGGGCGCTCGTTGCTCTGGCTTTTTGCACCCCCGTTCGGGCCGCTGAGATGCTGCACCCGGCGGAGCATGATGATACGAAAACACCGACGCTGAATACCACTTCATACCGTTTTTATGGCGAGTCAGGCGCTGGCGGCTATATGGATTTAGAAAACGAGGATAAACATAAATATAGTGATGGCACCTATATTGAAGGTGGCCTGGAAATTAAGCATGGGCCATGGTTTGGCTTAATTTACGGCGAAGGCTGGACGGTGCAGGCGGATAATCAGGGTAACGCCTGGGTGCCCGATCACAGCTGGGGCGGTTTTGAAGGCGGTATTAACCGTTTCTACGGCGGCTATAAAACCGCTGACAGCACGGAAATTATGCTCAGCGTACGGCAGGATTCCTCGCTGGATGACCTGCAGTGGTGGGCGGATTTTACCCCGGACCTGGGCTATGTGATCCCCAATACCCGTGATATTCAGTACGCGCTAAAAGTGCAGAATCTGCACGGCAGTTTCCGCTACAGCGTTACCGCCACGCCCGCGGGACATCACAACGAAAGCAAGTCCTGGCTGCACTTTGGCAAATATGACCGTTATGACGACAAATCCACCTACCCGGCGATGGTCAACGGCTACATTCAGTACGATATCGCCAAAGATATTACCTGGCTGAATGGGATGGAAGTGACTGACGGCACGGGCGAAATGTTCCTGACCGGCTTTTTATCACCGAATTTTGGCGCGCGTGCCTGGCACCACACCGGGCGGGCGAAGGGGCTGGGAACGCCCGGAACCGAAACGGGCTTTATGGCTAGCGCCATGTATGAAGCTTTCAAAGGCTTTTATCTCTCCACTGCCTACAGCTATGCCAGGCATCGCCCGGACCGCGCCGCCGATGAAACCACCGCTTTTGTGCAGTTCGGCATTTGGTATGAATACGGCAATGGCCGCTTCGCTACCGCCGCAGATAGCCGATTTTACACGCAGAATGCCTCTGGCGACCCGAGCGACAAAATTTTCCTGATGCAATATTTCTACTGGTAAGAAGGGATATAACAACCATGAATATGACTTCCACCCTGACGCCGCTCGCCTGTGCGCTGCTGCTGAGCTTTTCCGCCCACGCCGTCACGGCCGACGACTTCAAAAATGTGGTTAACCGCACCGGCGCGCCGCAGTACATGCAGGATTTTGATTACGACGATCATCAGCGTTTTAACCCGTTCTTTGATCTCGGCGCGTGGCATGGGCATTTGCTGCCTGACGGCCCGGCAACGATGGGCGGTTTCCCCGGCCCGGCGCTGCTGACGGAAGAGTACATCAACTTTATGTCGACCAATTTTGACCGTCTGACGGTGTACCAGAACGGTAAAAAACTGGCTTTCACGATGCAGGCGTACAGCATTCCCGGCGCGTTAATCCAGAAGCTCTCCGCGCCCGGCGTGCAGGTTGAGATGACGCTACGTTTTGCCAGCCCGCACACCTCACTGCTGGAAACCAAAATCACCAGCAGCACGCCGCTGAAGCTGGTGTGGGACGGAGAGCTGCTGGAAAAGCTGGAGGCCAAAGAGGGGAAAGCGCTGTCGGATAAAACCATCGACGCGGCGTTTCCTGATTATCAACGCCGCCTGAAGGCGACTCATGATGGCCTGACGGTGACTTTTGGCAAGGTGCGCGCCGACTCCGCGCTGATGACCTCCGGTGAATCGCAGTACCAGATTCACCGTTCGATGACGACGAACACTGAAATTGATGGCCACCGTTTTACCAGCACCGCGCAAATTAACGGCTCCACCACGCTGTACACCACCTATTCACACCTGCTGACCGCCGAACAGGTACAGCATGAGAAAACGCAGATTCGAGATATTCTGGCGCGTCCGGCCTCTTACCTGAAAGCTTCCGAACAGCGCTGGGAAGGATATCTGCAAAAAGGGCTGACTAATCCGGATGCCACCGCAGAACAAACTCGCGTGGCGGTAAAAGCCATTGAAACGCTGAACGGTAACTGGCGTGCGCCGGGCGGGGCGGTGCAGCACAACACCGTTACGCCATCGGTCACCGGGCGCTGGTTCTCGGGTAACCAGACCTGGCCGTGGGATACCTGGAAACAGGCTTACGCGATGGCGCATTTCAACCCGGAAATAGCCAAAGAGAACATCCGCGCCGTGTTCTCCTGGCAAATTAAGCCTGGTGATAAGGTTCGCCCGCAGGACGCCGGGTTCGTCCCAGACTTGATTGCCTGGAACCTCAGCCCGGAGCGCGGCGGTGACGGCAGTAACTGGAACGAACGTAACACCAAGCCGAGCCTGGCCGCCTGGGCGGTGATGGAGGTGTACAATGTCACCCAGGACAAAGCCTGGCTCCAGGAGATGTATCCGAAGCTGGTGGCCTATCACGACTGGTGGTTGCGCAACCGCGACCATAACGGCAATGGCGTGCCGGAATACGGTGCCACGCGCGATAAAGCGCACAATACTGCCGGCGGTGCGATGCTGTTTACCCTGAAAAAAGGGACGCAGCAGGAGATGCTTTCCGGCCTGAAGGCTTATGAAAGCGTGACGGCGAAAGGCGATTACGACAGCCTTGAAATCCCGGCCCAAACTGCGGCGTCGTGGGAGTCCGGGCGCGATGATGCGGCGGTATTTGGCTTTATCGATAAAGATCAGCTGGATAATTACGTCGCGAACGGCGGTAAGCGCGGCGACTGGACGGTGAAATTTGCTGAAAACCGCGATCGGCAGGGCAATTTGCTCGGTTACTCGCTGCTGCAGGAGTCGGTCGACCAGGCCAGCTACATGTACAGCGATAACCATTATCTGGCGGAGATGGCGGGTATTTTAGGCAAGCCGGAAGACGCCAGGCGCTATCAGGCGCTGGCACAGAAACTCGCGGATTATATTAATACCTGCATGTTCGACCCGCAGACGAAATTCTATTACGACATCCGTATTGAAGCTCAACCACTGGCGAACGGCTGTGCCGGTAAGCCGATTGTTGAACGAGGTAAAGGACCGGAAGGCTGGTCACCGCTGTTTAACGGTGCAGCAACGCAGCAGCATGCTGACGGCGTTATCTCAGTGATGCTGGATAAAAAGGAGTTCAACACCTTTGTGCCACTCGGTACGGCGGCGTTAACCAACCCGGCGTTTGGCCCGGATATTTACTGGCGCGGGCGTGTCTGGGTCGATCAGCTGTGGTTTGGCCTGAAAGGCATGGCGCGTTACGGCCATCGCGAAGAGGCGCTTAAACTGGCGGATGCATTCTTTAAACACGCCAAAGGCTTAACCTCCGATGGCCCAATTCAGGAAAACTATAATCCGCTGACTGGCGCCCAGCAGGGAGCACCAAACTTCTCCTGGAGTGCGGCACATTTATATATGTTATATAACGAGTTTTTCCGTAAACCTTAGCGTTAAAGCCTGATGGTGACCGCGCCATCAGGCGAATTCCAGGCTTTGCCTTCTAAGCATGTAGTATATCGACGGTAATTTACGGGAGGTTTAGGTTAGGGGAACTACTCTTGAGGCTGGGCTGCGGTATCCGCAGTGACTGAGATGTTAACCCTAAAGAAAGGATTTTACGATGAAGGTACTTACTCTTGTTTCATCTCTGGCGTTGGCTGGTTTTTGTTTTTCCGCGGTAGCTGAAACACCTGCAAACATTGCCGTTTATGCTACGCATAAATCCACCGGTTCTATGTCCGTGGGTGGGAAAAGTGCTTATACCAACACCTTTGAAGTGATGGTTGCAAACGTCTCTGATAAAGACATTGATCTCTCGAAGGTGTGCCTGAAAGCAACCGCTCCGGACCACAAAGAATTTGCATTGGACACCGTAGATGAAGCTTTGTCTAAAGGCTCGTTAAGGGCAGGTAAAATGGTTAAAGGTATTGCTGTTTTCGCCTCCGAAGATGCGAAAGTTAATGACGCGTTGCTGATTACCCTTTCCGCTGAATGCAAGTAATCGTTACAGGCAGCCCATTCGGGCTGCTACCTTGTGGTGATTAAAGATTATGAATGGAAATAACAATAGGTCTCATTTTCGTGCGTCTGAAACAAAAAAATGCACGCTGGTCAGTATTTGCCTCAATTCTTTCTTATCTATATTTCAAATTATAGCTGGTGTTTTATCAGGTTCGCAGGGACTCATTGCAGATGGGATTCATTCTCTTTCAGATCTCTCTTCTGATTTTGTCGTTTTAATTGCTAATAAGAAAGGCCAGAAGGGGTGTGATGACGACCATCACTACGGCCATTTGCGCTTTGAAAACGGCGGAAAGCTCATTATCGGGGCGATTCTTCTTTTAGTTGGTTTGGGGATGGCCTGGTCAGCTGGGGGAAATCTTCTTCATAACAGCTTGCCTCAGGAGATAAAACCTTTAGCGATATGGGTAGCTATCATCGCGCTGGTGATTAAAGAGACGCTTTTCCGCTATATGCTGTTTGTTGGTAAACGTATCCAGTCTTCTTTGCTGATTGCAAATGCCTGGCATGCTCGATCCGATGCGGCCTCTTCAGTCATTGTGGCGATTGGGATTATCGGGAATATGCTGGGATATCATATGATGGATTCGATTGCTGCTTTGATTGTCGGCCTCTTTATTACCCGGATGGGCTACCACTTTTCCTCAGACGCTCTTCAGGATTTAATGGATCGTTCTGTTGACGCTGATTTAGAACATCAAATAAGAGTTTGCCTGTTGTCTACGGCAGGTGTGGCAGGGGTCCATGATTTGAAAACACGCAAAATGGGCGACTACGCTCTGATTGATGTTCACCTTGAAGTCAACGGAGATCTTTCTATCCGCGAAGGCCATGAAATCGCTACAGAAGCCAGAAATAGGGTGATGGCCGTTTTTGATGTACTTAATGTCATGGTTCATATTGACCCCGGAGATAGCGGCCGTTAGTAAATATTATGTAACCGTGGAGGTATTTATTTTACCATTTGAAGTGCATTACTTTAAAAATTTCTTTATTACACAACTTGCGGTTATTTTTATTGTTTTGACATATTCGTTATTATCTTGACATAGCTAAACAGTTCCTAACTGAAACTTGTTTTTGGGTTTCCCACAGAGAGGTTGTGGCTATAATAAGCTGTCCTTCAAAAAGGAGCTGCCAGCCGGGTAATGCTCTGGAAGAGATAAAGAGTCGGCTAGTGAATAATCAAGTAATAGCCCGCACATTTTCAGTAAAAATCAACAGGAGAAGATCTATGACTTGTAATATTTCTGATGAACCTCCATCGAGAGAGGAACATATGGGCTGACTATCTACATTGTAACTCAGTGTATTCAATGGAGACGGTCAGTGCAGTTGCCATGAAACTGCCGATGATTGGTTATTCATTATATGCACTCAGTTTGAGGTGTAGTATGTCGCTACTTACAAAGCGCTACATGTTTTATATCGATGCTAAAAGCACTATCATTTTTTCAATGTTGGCAGACACTGCTCGGCCGATATCTCCCACATTTCAAAGACCCTTCTATAAAAAACTTGCTGCATGGAAAGAATTTTTCAGCCAGCTCAAACTGAAACTGAAACAAAAAAGACAAAGTGCCGTTGAGGATAACATCAACACACTATTACCATAACTCGTAATCAGCTTTAGCGGCGAGAGTATTTCTGACCACTGATTTTTAGTTGCTAAGGCTTTTTAGGATTTATTAAATCTAATATTATCTTATTGGCTCGTACTCAACGAGGGTAACCTCATGCATGCGCGCTAATAAGTGGAGTTTCCTATTATGCATGTTTTAACAAAACACATAAGCAAGAAGACTTCTGTTGTGAACGATTTGATTGTTGGCTTTATTATAGCAGCCTGCATTATTTTGTTCATTTATGGTTGGCAGGGAATGCACACCCCTTTTAACGGGTACTCTTTACCAGATGTTAATCTGGATTATCATTTGCTCCCCTATTATACATTGCGTACAACTATGCGATTGCTTATAGGGCTTTTTTATTCAATGCTCTTTTCGATAGTGTTTGCTGTATTAGCCGCAAAATATGCTCCTATGAGGCGAGTTATTTTGCCTTTCGTGAATTTTATGGAGTCAGTTCCTTTAGTTGGTTTTCTGACATTTACGACGGGTTTTTTCCTCGGACTTTATCCTCACAGCGTGATGGGGCTTGAAGGGCTGGCGATTTTCGCCGTCTTTACTGCACAAGCCTGGAATATGATGCTGACGTTATACCAGACGCTAAAAGTCGTACCTGATGAGCTATCCGAAGCCACTGAGGCTTTTGGTTATAATCCGTGGCAAAAATTCTGGCGCCTGGGATTCATCTATTCGTTCCCGGGTTTGCTGTGGAATACGATGGTCTCTCAGTCCGCGGCCTGGTTTGCGCTGGTTGCCTCAGAGATGCTTACCGTAGGGGATGGTAGCACTAATTTGCCCGGAGTAGGGTCGTATATCGGTATCGCTTTACAGAATGGCAGCCTCCACGGCGTCACCCTGGGAGTTTTAGCCCTTATTATCAATATTATCATCTTCGATCAGCTGCTATTCCGCCCGCTGGTTCGCTATGCGCATCAGTTCAAATACGAGGATGTTAGTGACAGAAAAGTACCAGGCTCATGGTTCTATCAATGCCTTAGTCAATCACATATCGGGCTGGGCTTAGGGCGCGCATGTAAACAATTGTCCATATTCTGGTTATTTGTTCTGCCTAAAGCGTGGTATGGACTAAAGCTAAACCGGCTTTTTGGTTTCCTTGCACAAATGAATTGGCTATGGTCCAGCCTTTGGTATCTGGCTATCGTGGTCGGCTGCATTTATTACGGGCATCAGCTGTGGCTGTTTATTCCTAAGGAGTACCTGGCTTCACTTCCTGGCTTAATGGGGCTAACCGCCGCTCGAGTCATCGGCGCAATGGTGTTAAGCGTTATTATCTTTACGCCTCTGGGCGTATGGATTGGCCTGCGGCCAAACCTTGTGCGCTTTTTCCAGCCGATTATTCAGGTGCTGGCCGCGGTGCCCGCTAACGTCTTTTATCCATTGATAGCCTTTATGATTGTTGCCTGGCATCAGAATTTGGGCACCTGGACAATTCCAATGATTATGTTGGGCACGCAATGGTACGTGCTGTTTAACGTCATTGCCGGAACCTCCATGATCCCAAGTCAACTCGTGGAAGCAAGCCGGGTCTTTCATCTCCGTGGCTTACTCTGGTGGACGCGATTCACACTCCCCGCAGTGTTTCCTTACATCGTGACCGGCGTCATTTCTGCGGCCGGGGGAGCCTGGAATACCGCTATCGCTGCGGAAGTGCTGAGCTGGGGAAAAATTACCTTACAGACGCACGGACTCGGAGCCTTTATTTCTCTTGCCAGTGATGCGGGCCAAAACCCGCAGGAAGCCCTGGGCTGCCTGGCTATGTGCTTCATGGTTCTGCTGTGCATTATTTTTGTCTGGCAGCCTATGTACCGTTTTGCAGAGACGCGTTTCAAATTCGATTAATTATTAACAAATTAAAGATGTAAGGGATTATTATGAAGCAATCATCAGTAGTATTAGAGATTAAGAACGTCTCAAAATCATTTAATAAAGGTCGTAAGCAAAAATCAACCGTGCTCGATAATATTAATCTGGAGATTAAAGAGAATGAAATCGTAGCTTTACTGGGGCGTTCCGGTTCAGGGAAGTCAACGCTCTTAAGAATGGTTGCCGGACTAGTAGAGCCAGATGCAGGCTCTATTGTTTGCTGCGATTTACCCATTAATGGGCCCGGCAAACATACCAGCATGGTGTTTCAGTCGTTTGCGCTCTTCCCGTGGCTAAACGTTTTCGATAGCGTGGCATTTGGGCTTCAGGCTCAGGGATTATCGACTGATGAAGTGGGGAAAAGGACAATGGACATGCTTGACCTGATAGGGCTTTCTGGGTACGAGAAAGCTTATCCAAGAGAACTGTCAGGAGGGATGCGGCAGCGTGTCGGATTCGCGCGTGCGCTAGCCGTAGAACCAGAACTTTTACTGATGGATGAACCATTCTCGGCCCTGGATATTTTTACTGGTAACAAGCTACGACAGGATCTTATTGAACTGTGGGAGAATCGTATTATCAAGACTCGCTCGATGTTACTCGTGACACACAGCGTTGAAGAAGCAGTATTGCTTTCTGATAGGGTCTGCCTGCTCGGCGGAAAAGCCAGCACAATCACTGACACCTTTAATATAGATATAGCGCGCGCTATGAGAACCAAAGATAGTATTGCGCCAATGGTGGAAAGAATTAGTGATGCGCTAAACGACAGGATAGCGTCTTGTGTATAAATTAATACTCAGAGTGGTAGATTATATTCGTCACCGAGGTATTTAATCTATCGCACGTAAAATTTGAAAGTTGCCTGATTTCTATGAGATAGAACAATTATCTCAGGCCAAAGGCAACTTTCCTTCTTTTTATAGGCTAGCCTGCCATATTCCGGAGTATGGCAGGCGATGTCTCTGGCTAATATATCGGGCCCGTACCACGGGAATATACCATCAGATATGCCAACAGATATTGCTTGATGAAGATAGACGCTGAGAGAGTTTCGATGCGCTGAAATCTGAATTTCAGGCATAAAAAAAGACATCGGTTGATGTCTGTTCACTTCGAAATGGTACGCCCTACAGGGTTCGAACCTGTGACCTACGGCTTAGAAGGCCGTTGCTCTATCCAGCTGAGCTAAGGGCGCACTGAGTAATGTCGATGTGCATTACGGCTTGATGCGGGGTGGATTATACGGTCAGCACCTCTTGAGTCAATGGCTTTTCAACCACCTGCGCGACAATTGAGCATAAACCCACATCAGTGCCTGACAGCGAGGCGCGCATCTGACAAAATAGCAGTAACCCCTTCCTTTAAGTTTACAGATGGAATTCTCTCTCTGATGGCAGCAAAGATTATTGACGGTAAAACGATTGCGCAGCAGGTACGGCTTGAAGTTGCTGAAAAAGTAAGAGCCCGAACTGCCGCAGGAAAACGTGCCCCTGGTCTGGCCGTTGTATTGGTGGGAGCGAACCCTGCATCCCAGATTTATGTTGCGAACAAACGCAAAGCCTGCGAAGAGGTTGGGTTCGTTTCCCGCTCTTACGATTTGCCAGAAACCACCAGCGAAGCGGAGCTGTTAGGGCTGATTGATGACCTGAATGCCGACGCTGAAATTGACGGTATTCTGGTGCAGCTGCCTCTGCCTGCCGGGATTGATAACGTCAAAGTTCTCGAACGTATCGACCCGGATAAAGACGTAGACGGTTTCCATCCGTATAACATTGGCCGCCTGTGCCAGCGTGCGCCGCGCCTGCGTCCATGCACGCCACGCGGCATCGTTACGCTGCTTGAACGTTACAACATCGACACCTACGGCCTGAACGCGGTGATCATTGGTGCGTCCAACATCGTGGGCCGCCCGATGAGTATGGAGCTGCTGCTGGCCGGGTGTACCACCACCGTAACGCATCGCTTTACTAAAAACCTGCGTCAGCACGTCGAGAACGCCGACCTGGTGATTGTGGCGGTGGGCAAACCGGGCTTTATTCCGGGCGAGTGGATTAAAGAAGGCGCTATCGTGGTGGACGTCGGCATTAACCGCCTGGAAAGCGGGAAAGTGGTCGGCGACGTAATTTATGATGAAGCCGCCGCTAAAGCCTCGTATATTACGCCGGTTCCGGGTGGCGTTGGCCCAATGACCGTGGCCACCCTAATTCAGAATACCTTGCAGGCCTGCGAGGAATATCATGATGTCGATGGAGAGTAATAATGGCGACCTTCTCATTAGGTAAACACCCCCACGTTGAACTGTGCGACTTGCTCAAGCTGGAAGGCTGGTGCGAAAGCGGCGCCCAGGCAAAGGCGGTGATTGCCGAAGGCCTCGTGAAGGTGGACGGTGAAGTTGAAACCCGCAAGCGCTGCAAAATCGTTGCGGGCCAGACCGTAACCTTCGAAAGCCTGAGCATTACCGTTCAGCCTTAAGCTCGACCGGCCCTGCCCTGAGCGGAAAGGGCCGGAATCAACTCTCCCTGTCACCCCGGCGGGAGCGTTGAAAAAGCCTTCATTTCTCTGGCACAAAACCCCATCAATCCCAGGCTTAAAAACCTGCGTCACTTCAAATATTCGATAACAATATGGCAACAGCGCAGATTTCAGTTGCGGGGTAAAAACCGTTTCGGCACTCTAGGTAGAACGTTCTACTAGAACGTTCTACCTACCATAAAAACGCGTAAATAGACAAAACGCGGTTACTGCGTCTGCACCGGGGGAAACGTCCATGAGTCTGTTGTCCAGTGTTGTTAAATCGTTATCAAAGCTTTCCATGATTGGCCGCGCCTTAATGCTGCCTATCTCTCTGCTGCCCGCCGCAGGTTTACTGCTGGCGTTCGGCGATAAGTTTCACTTACCGCTGATGATGAACGCGGGCGGGGTCATTTTTGACAACCTGCCCATGCTGTTCGCCATCGGTTCTGCCGTTGGCCTGGCCGCTGAGTCAGGTATTGCCGCACTGTCTGCGGCGGTGTCGGTGTTTATCATTAACATCACCATTGGCACCGTGATGCACATTACGCCGGAAATGGCCTCTGCGGGCGGTAAATATGCCATGGTAGTGGGCATTCCAACGCTGCAAATGGGCGTTTTCGGCGGGCTAATCTCCGGGATCCTCGCGGCGTGGTGCTACAACAAGTTCCACACCATGCAGCTGCCGGAGTTTCTGGGCTTCTTCTCCGGCAAACGCTTTGTCGCTATCGCCACGGCGTTTCTCTCCTTTCTGCTGGGGATGGCGCTGCCGTGGGTCTGGTCATACATTCAGTCCGGCATTGATGCCCTGTCGGTAGTGGTGAACGGTGACAATCAGGCCGCGTCGACCTTCATCTTTGGCCTTGTTGAACGCGCGCTTATCCCGCTGGGCCTGCACCATATCTGGTATCCCTCTTTCTGGTACTCATTCGGGGAATACACCACCCACACGGGGCAGGTTATTCACGGCGACCAGACGATTTGGTTCAAAATGCTGGAAGAGGGCGTGAAGTCCTTCAGCAGCGACAGCTATCACGATGCCGGTAAATTCATGCAGGGCGAGTTCCCGCTGATGCTGTTCGCGCTGCCTGCGGCCTGTCTGGCGATGTACCATGAAGCCAACACCAGGAATAAGAAAATTGCCTCCGGTATTCTGTTCTCCGCGGCGCTGACTTGCTTCCTGACAGGGATAACGGAGCCGGTAGAGTTCACCTTTATCTTCGTCGCCCCGATCCTGTACGTGTTCAACGCGGTGATGGCCGGCCTGTCGTATATGTGTATGTATCTGCTGCATGCCCATATTGCCAAATCGTTCTCCGCCGGGATGATCGACTACATCTCCTTTGGTATCCTGCCGTCCTTTAACGGCTATCAGACTAACTTCCTGATGGCGGTTGTGGTCGGCGTGCCTATGGCGCTTATCTACTACTTCACCTTCCGCTTCGTGATTCGCCGCTTCGACGTGAAAACGCCGGGCCGTACCGAAGTGACCGCTAACGCCGGGGATAAAACCGATACCGAACTGGCTGGCGATATCATCGGCCTGCTGGGCGGGGCGCCAAACATCAACTCCGTGGGTTCCTGCATCACCCGTTTGCGCCTCGAAGTGGACGACAGTTCAAAGGTTGATAAAGATGGCCTGAACAGTCTGGGCGCACGCGGCGTAGTGTTTGTCGGCGATTCGGGTATTCAGGTGATATTTGGTGCCAGAGCGCAATTTATTGCGCAGACAATGTCGACGATGATCGGTAAATAATGTAATACCTTTCGGCCTCCTGTATGTTTCAGGGGGCTGAAATTTATGGATGTACGGTTGCAGGGGTGGAATGAAAAAGGTCAACATCATTGATGTCGCGGAGCTGGCAGGCGTATCGGTCTCGACGGTTTCGCTGGTGCTGCGTCAGAAGGGCAAGATCTCCGAGGCGACCATTGATAAGGTCAACGCCGCCATCAAAACATTAGGTTACGTGCATAACGTTGCCGCCGCTAACCTGCGTTCCAGCACGTCCAACCTGATTGGCCTGATCATCCGCGATTTTAACGATTCCTTTTCGGTCAACGTCACCGCAAGCGTCGTTCAGCAGCTTGAGAAACAAGGTTATATGGTGTTTCTCGGCCAGCCGCGTGATGACGAACAGCAGCTACGTAACTGCCTGACGTCGTTTAACCAGCAGGGCGTCGCCGGGGTGATTTATCTGGCCGCCGACTGTCATTCCGCTGAGCTACCTCAGGCGATTACCGACTGCCCGCTGCCCACGGTAGTCATCTCTGAATCAACCATCACCAGCACGCGCGACGTTATTGGGCGGGATAATCGCCAGGCCGGTAACCAGGCCACTCGATTTCTCATTGAGCGCGGCCACCGTAATATCGCCTGGCTGGGCGGCACGAAAAGCTGCCTGATCCGCGCCGAGCGTTTGTCAGGTTACCGCAGCGCCCTGCAGCAGTATGGCCTGCCGTTCAGGGAAGAGTGGGCGCCAGAATGCGCGGACGATACCTCGGCTTCGGCGTTTGCCACACGCCTGATGCTGGAAAAAAGCAACCAAATCACCGCCATGCTGTGCCATTCCCCGGCGGCCATTATCGGCGCCATCACCGGTATTCAGCAGGTTGGTAGAACGGTCGGGAAAGACGTCTTCTTAACGCAGCAGGTCTCTCTGATCGGTTTCGAAGATATGATGTACATTAATCTTACCTCGCCGAGCTTTACCTATGTCTCCGCATCCAGCGAAGAGACCGGGCGACAGGCCGCCTCTCTGATTGTCCGCAAAATCAAACAGCCAGAATTACCCGCCCAGAGAATTATTATTTCTGGAGAGCTGGTTCCGCGCGAATCCGCCTGACGGCAATATTCATTGTTTCTTATTTGTCAATGTGCCATTAATTTCATCATAATAAGTGATGTTTTATTAACGCATTATTTTCATTTTAATTTCAATTAACCATGCCTTCAGTTTGATATTGCAAGTTGAATATGTTCTGGTCAGAATGGCGACTTCGGATTGGGAATTTTCTTGTACCTATGCTCAAGCGCATCCTTTCTACCTTATTATTTATGGCGGGTTTCTATGCCGGTAATGCGATGGCCGTTGATTGCCAGCGCGCTGCTACGCCATTAGACAATACCATCTGCAATAATGACACCTTGCACTGGCTGGACAGTACCATGGACATGATTTACCACTCCATGCTGGTGAAAAACAATGCGGCTCAGGTTCATAAAGACTATCTGGAGTGGGATAAATCGCTTGAAAGCTGCACATCTGACGGCTGCATTGAGCGCGCCTATTATGAAGGAATTAGCCGAATTTCTGGCGTGCAAGAGGATTTCGACTGGCAGGGAAACTGGTGGAATACTACGGCTGCTAACCGTAGCGGCGGAAATATAACCCTTAGCCGTAACGCGGAATGGTCGTTGACCGTCGACATCAGGGCCTGGGCGGGCGCAAATCATGATGATTTCACCGCAGAAGCCAGAAAGATCTACGGCATGGCGATTGTGGAGAAAGTGAAGGACACCAGCAATTGCAAGCTGCTCTTTATCCCGCGCCAGGATGGCTCAATCCAGGTACACAGTAACGCAGACTGGGGCTGTAAGCTGTCGATGCCGAAGGGGGTATTTATTGACGGACGCTATGTCAAAAGCCAAACGGATCCACGGCCTAAAGCCACGCTGTTGTCTATTGGCGTCTTTCCGGATGCCGCGACAGATACTCGCTTCAGGGCGATGGTGGGAGATGACTACCAAAACTTCGTTGATGCCGCGAATGTGTACATCTACCAGGACGATATCGACAACATTGGTGCGAAGGTGATTTCGATGTGGGTCCGCGGCGAAGCAAACCGCCATACCGCAATTGTGATGTATACATCTGACGGAAAAATGTGGGCGGCCCGCACCTCTCCGGGGAAAAATGGCATTCAGGAAGCGAAGTTTTACCGCTCCAAAGGGAACGAAACAGGCCCGCTGCCGAGAACGCTTCAGGGCTGGAAGTTACGGTTTTTAGATAAGTAGTAGTCATTCTCTCTTAGTTTCAAATCAATACTATGAGAGTGCTGCTAAGGTTCCGTTCACCACAAATCTATATCTACATGTAGCCATCGAACCGGTGAACGTGTCAGGTGGCATTTCGCCATGCCCCCTGACAACCCCCGGCGCCCGGCAAGCTCATCGCCGCTAAAGCGGTAAACCCACCGGTTATCACCCAAACAGTCGGGGTCGTTCGCGATTCGTTCCCGACGATCGCTCTCTTTCGCTGCTCCCGACAGCTCAACCCCGCCTGAGTTGGGTCATAACCGGGGGCGCTGAGAGCCGGGAGGCAATT
>NZ_JBHIKW010000019.1:0-48278 GCF_042138895.1 Cedecea selenatireducens
AATCCTCTCTCGCCGACCACTTTAGAAAAGGCCAGCTTTCGAGCTGGTCTTTTTGCTTTTTCGCGTTCTACCCATCCCCCCGCCCTCATTAATGCCAGATACCCCAACCCTGCCTTTTGAGCCTTGATGTTGCTATCTGTCGTTACTGTCGCCCAGACACGACAGGAGGGTCATTTCATGTCTCTAAATGGAGACATATAGTTCTTTGTTTTTAAAGTAATTTATAAATAAAGCGCTAACTCGTCTCCTTAAGGAGACAAAAGCTTTTCGTGATGAAGGGAATGCCGGGGCATCTGAAAGGGTTACTTCGGTTATGCTAATACTATGAAACTACTAATATTAGCGGTTGGCTTAGTTTCTAAATGCAAACCTGGCATGCATTGTGCAATAATAAATTCGTAGATGCTCATTCCACTTCTTATGTTCGCTTAGGCTTCATAAACCCAGGAATGACGCAGAGCCGATTACGGTGCTTATCGTCCACCGACAGATGTCGCCCCGATGGGGTCTCATCCAACACCATGGACATAACGTTGAGTGAAGCACCACTTAGTTGTCAAACAGACCTGTTTTAACACCTGCCTTATGGCAGGTGTTTTTTTTTGCGTGCAGGAAAGGGAAGGCGGCAGAATGCCGCCTTAAATTATGGATTGGAATTGTTCTGCAGGGTCAGCAGCAGGCCATCACGGCGCATGGTTGCCGCTTCTTCAGGCTTGTGCAGTTTATCGAGAGAATCTGCCAGCCAGGCGTAATCATAAGCATCCGGACGTTGCTTAATGGCCTCACGGAATGCGTCGCTTGCCTGCTGCCATTCGCCATGTTTCATCAGCAACTGTCCCAGCGTGCTTTGCAGCAGAGGACGATCGCCCTGAGTTTTGATCTGCTGACGCAGGACTTTCTCTAACTGCTCCGGATTACCCGACTTCAGGCGCGGCATCAATAACACCAGGCGATCGTCGTACTGGCGCTTCAGCCCGTCGATGATTATCTCCTGCGCGGCATCATGATCGTCGCACTCGATGAGATGTTCGGCCATTGCCACCTGCAGCGTTGTCTGGTGACGCGTTTTCCGACTTTGATTCCGCCACCAGGCCTTCAGGCCATCGTTGCCCTGATCGGCCATCGCCTGATCCATGAGCCCGATCCAGGCCTGCTGCTGGAGTACTTCACGGTGGGCTTCATCGCCGATCTGCACTTTCTCCATTGCGGGTAGAATATCCAGCAGCGAACTCCACGCGCCGGTTCTCAAATAAGCCTGCTCGGCCAGACGAAGGACTTCAGGATGGCGAGGTGCGACCTCCAGAAGCTTATCAATGCCGTGGCGTGCCGCGTGGTTTTCATTACGTGCCAGCTGCAAACGAACGCGTGTGATTTCGACCGGGAGCTGATCGTTATCCGCCAGTTCGGCCGCGCGCTCAAGATGCTGATTGGCGCGAATCTCATCGCCGCGCTGTTGAGCTGCCTCTGCGGCAAGCAGATAGTTCACCACCGGCTGTTCAGCGTGGTCGGCATTCTTGCTCATCAGCTTCTCAACCTGCTGATAATCGCCTTCGGCCAGTTTTAGCAGTGCGGCTTTAGTTTGCTTACGGGCACGGCTGCGCTTGCGGCCCAGGAACCAACCGCGGGTACGGGCACCGGTACGGAAAATACGGCGCAATACCCATTCGATAGCAAACAGCACCACCATCGTCAGGATCAGAATAATGACCAGGCCGGTTACGCTGGTTTCAACGTTGTAGTTGTCGGTCTGGATTAACACGTAGCCCTGGTGACCTGCCAGTATTGGGCCCAGAACGATGCCTGCAATCAGCAGCAGGAAGAGCAATAAGACTTTAATCATGCTTATTCCCCCTGGCCTGCGGCAGGCGCAGGTTGTGCTGGCGCTGCCTCTGGCTGTGCGTTATCGATCGCAGGGCTTGCCGGCTGGGCAAGTAAATTGCGTACTCGGGTTTGCATCAGTTTTTCCAGCAGCGCCTGGCTTTGCAGCGTTTGCGGGATATCCATATGGATGCTTTGCTGGCTCAGGCCATCAAGCTCTTCAAGGAATGCTTTGGTGGCTGAATCATTCGTATCGTAATAGGCACGCACCCAGGTAGACACATTGTCCAGGGCCTGCTTGTAGGTATCTTCCTGATGGCGTGGTACAGCCTGCGCGGCGACCAGCAGGCGGGAGCGAATATTTTCGCGCAGGTAAATATCCTGATTCGGTGCCAGCAGCGGCACTGCAGTTTCATCGCGGCGGCGGATAGTGATAAAGCTATCCATAAAGCTATGCCAGCTTTTCACCAGGTTCTGACGCCATTCGGTAATCGTGCCTGACAGCTCGCCGCTGTCAGAATCCATCGGTGAATCATCGCTGTCGTTATCGGCAAGACGCAGGTTATCCAGGCCGTTAGAGAGCTGATTCAGCTTAAGAATAATCCCGTCGTAGTCGACCTGGGTCACCGTAGACAGCGTTGAAATATCATCCGTTAGCGCACGGCGAGCGGTGATTAGGCTCGGGTCGTTCATATCGGCCAGGCTGGCATCGGCGCTTTTTAACAGCGCCGCGGCTGTTGTAACGTCCTGATCGCTCCACAGCTTACGGCCCGCAAGCTTCACGAGGAAGTCAGCCTGTGCCAGCAGCCAGGTTTTCGAGTCACTGCCGGAAATTGTCGCGACCTTTTGCTGCACTTCATCTAACTGGTGCGCCAGGGCTGCCTGCTGCTTATTGGCATCGCTGAGTGCGGTAGCCTGCTGTTTCAGCGTGGCATCAAATTCGCTCTTCTGCGTTTCCTGCTGCTTCTGCAGGGCAATCAGCTGATTAGCCAGCGCATCGCTGGTCGCCGTCTGGGTTGATACCTGATGTTTGCCATAGCTATAAAGCCCGCCGCCTAACGCCAGAGCAATCGCAATGGCAATCGCTCCCAGCGCGATACCCGCCACGCCGGAACGATTTTTCTTCGTCGCTGGCTCGGGCTGCGATGGCGTCTCCACCGCGGGTGTGGTTTCCTCAACCATGGCGGAGGAGTTATTTTGTTCCGTCATTGTGGCGTCCTGTTATTGTTAGGTGTGTTGTAACGCACGTAGCAGCGCGTCATTGTCCGCATTCGCGGCGACCCGAATATTCTGCCAGCCCATTTCCCGGGCAAGGTCCGCTAAGCGCTCGCTGACAACCAGCAACCGGCAGCGAAGTAGCCAGTTTTCGCGATACCAGTCGGGCGTTAGCGTGTACAGCTGCTGCAGCATTTCACCGCTGGTGACCACCAGCGTCGAGATCCCTCGCGCATGCCAGCGGTTAGCTTCTTCTATTCCATCGTAAATAATAGCGCTTCGCTGATAACACTCACAGAAGCTGACCTCAGCGCCTCGCGCCTCGAGCGTTTCACCCAGCAGTTCACGCCCGCCGTTTCCACGCAAAATTAACGCGCGTTTGCCGGCAACATTCTGTAATTCAGGTAATTGTAGCAAGACTTCGCTGGTTTCCCGATCTTGTGGGTAACGAACGGGAATATGGCTGACGGTATGAAAAGCCAGCGCGGTTGTCCGGCCTATGGCAAACCAGCTTAGTTTATCCGGCCAGGGGATGCCGCTGCGGCGCAAAAGAGGGGCGGCATAGTCAATCACGTGCTGCGAAAGAACAAAGACCAGATCGCCGGGCGCAAGCGCCGCAAGCTGGGCCGGAAGCTGTGACAGCTGCCGACCGGGCGAGAACTCGATAAGCGGGAAGCTATACGCCACCTGCCCGAGTGCGCGCAGACGGCTCACTAACTCTTCCCCGGCAGGGGAGGGGCGGGTGACAAGGATCGTCATGCGGGAGCATCTCCATCATAAACGTCGGCGAGGATCTCGCGAGCACCGTTATCCAGCAGCTCTTCCGCCAGTGAAACGCCCATGGCTACGGCATCTTCCGGTTTACCACGGCGTTCGCCGCGTACCATCACGGAACCGTCAGGCGCGCCGACTAATGCGCGAAGCCAGAGTTCATCATCTTTCAGCTCGGCATAGCTACCGATTGGCACCTGGCAGCCGCCTTCAAGGCGCATATTCATCGCGCGTTCTGCGCTGACGCGAATGGCGGTTTCATGGTGATTCAGCGGAGCCAGCAGCGCTTTGGTGCGCTCATCGTCCAGGCGGCATTCAATGCCAACTGCGCCCTGACCGACGGCGGGCAGAGACACTTCCGGCGGCAGCGCGTGGCGAATGCGATCCTGCATCTCAAGGCGGTTTAGCCCGGCGACGGCAAGAATAATGGCATCGTATTCGCCCTTATCTAACTTACCCAAACGGGTACCGAGATTGCCGCGCAGGGAGCGAATCACTAAATCGGGGCGCTGTTCGGCTATCTGGCACTGGCGACGCAGGCTTGAAGTGCCCACGATACTGCCGGCCGGAAGCTCATCCAGCGTTTGGTAATGATTGGAGACAAAGGCGTCGCGGGGATCGTCACGCTCGCAGATGGTGACCAGCCCAAGACCTTCAGGGAATTCCACCGGGACATCCTTAAGCGAGTGCACGGCGATGTCCGCGCGCCCGTCCAGCATTGCCAGCTCCAGCTCTTTAACGAACAGTCCTTTACCGCCGACTTTGGCAAGCGGGGTATCCAGCAAAACGTCGCCGCGCGTGACCATGGGCACCAGCTCAACGGTGAGCTGCGGGTGGAAGGCTTCCAGGCGCTGCTTAACATAATGTGCTTGCCAGAGTGCAAGGGGACTTTGGCGAGTGGCAATTCTGAGTATATTGTCTAACATGCTTGTTACCGTAATTATCGTCCACCGACCATCCTACCACTCTTAGCGGAAGGCTGTCAGGTTCGGCGGTTTCTGCGGCAACAGAGGGACGTGATTCGTATTATGGAAGAAACAGCCTGTGGCCAGGGTCTCTACCACTTTGGTAGCGCATCTTTCTTTACGGTCAACAGGCAAGGTGTTAAATTGATCACGTTTCCAGCAATTGCTGTCCCGATCGTTTATAATAATGGGGACAACAACCAGGAAACGGGTTTTTTCGTAATACTGAAACCATCAGGCGATACGTCTTGTACCTCTATATTGAGACACTTAAACAGAGACTGGATGCCATCAACCAACTGCGCGTAGATCGTGCGCTTGCTGCTATGGGGCCTGCCTTTCAACAGGTCTACAGTCTACTGCCAACGTTATTACATTATCATCACCCGCTGATGCCAGGTTACCTTGACGGTAACGTTCCCTGTGGCATTTGCATCTACACGCCTGATGAAACCCAACGCCACTACCTGGACGAACTCGAACTGCAGCGCGGCATGCCGCCTCAGGAGACGCCAGCGGGCGAACTGCCGATCACCGGCCTCTATTCTATGGGAAGCACCTCCTCCGTGGGGCAGAGCTGCTCTTCTGACCTTGATATCTGGGTTTGTCACCAGTCCTGGCTCGATAATGACGAGCGCCAGCTGCTGCAGCGTAAATGCAGCCTGCTGGAAAGCTGGGCGGCGTCCCTTGGCGTCGAGGTTAGCTTCTTCCTGATCGATGAAAACCGCTTCCGCCACAACGAAAGCGGCAGCCTGGGCGGCGAAGACTGCGGTTCTACCCAGCACATCCTGCTGCTGGACGAGTTTTACCGTACGGCCGTGCGTCTGGCCGGGAAACGCATTCTGTGGAACATGGTCCCGGGCGATGAAGAAGAGCATTACGACGATTACGTAATGACCCTTTATGCTCAGGGCGTGCTGACGCCAAACGAGTGGCTGGATCTCGGTGGCTTAAGCTCCCTGTCCGCCGAAGAGTACTTTGGTGCCAGCCTGTGGCAGCTGTATAAAAGCATCGATTCGCCGTATAAGGCGGTGCTGAAAACGCTGTTGCTGGAAGCCTACTCCTGGGAATACCCGAACACCCGCCTGCTGGCTAAAGATATCAAGCAGCGCCTGCACGACGGCGAGATAGTCTCTTTTGGTCTCGACCCGTACTGCATGATGCTGGAGCGCGTTACCGAGTACCTGACGCAAATTGAAGATCATGCGCGCCTGGACCTGGTTCGCCGCTGTTTCTACCTGAAGGTCTGTGAAAAACTCTCGCGTGAGCGCACCTGTGTTGGCTGGCGTCGTGAAGTGTTGAGCCAGATGGTGAAAAGCTGGGGCTGGGACGATAGCCGCCTTGCGATGCTGGATAACCGGGCGAACTGGAAAATCGACCAGGTACGCGAAGCGCATAACGAGCTGCTCGATGCGATGATGCAGAGCTACCGCAACCTGATCCGCTTTGCGCGCCGCAACAACCTTAGCGTTTCGGCCAGCCCGCAGGACATCGGCGTGTTAACGCGTAAGTTGTACGCCGCGTTTGAAGCGTTGCCGGGCAAAGTCACGCTCGTTAACCCGCAAATTTCCCCGGATCTCTCTGAACCGAACCTGACCTTTATCCATGTGCCGCCTGGCCGAGCCAACCGCTCCGGCTGGTATCTCTACAATCGCGCGCCAAACATGGACTCCATCGTCAGCCATCAACCGCTGGAATATAACCGTTATCTTAATAAGCTGGTGGCATGGGCGTACTTTAACGGCCTGCTGACCTCGCGTACCCGCCTGTTTATTAAGGGCAACGGCATTTGTGACTTACCTAAGCTGCAGGAAATGGTGGCGGATGTTTCCCATCACTTCCCGCTGCGTCTCCCGGCCCCAACGCCGAAAGCGTTGTACAGCCCGTGCGAGATTCGCCATCTGGCGATTATCGTCAACCTCGAGTACGACCCGACGGCGGCCTTCCGCAATCAGGTGGTACACTTCGACTTCCGCAAGCTGGACGTGTTCAGCTTCGGTGAGCAGCAGCAGTGCCTGATTGGCAGCGTTGATCTGCTGTACCGCAACTCGTGGAATGAGGTGCGTACCCTGCACTTCAACGGCGAGCAGGCGATGATCGAAGCGTTAAAAACCATTCTCGGTAAAATGCACCAGGATGCAGCCCCGCCGGATAGCGTCGAGGTCTTCTGCTATAGCCAGCATCTGCGCGGCCTGATTCGTACTCGCGTGCAGCAGCTGGTGTCTGAATGCATCGAATTCCGCCTTTCCAGCACGCGTCAGGAACCGGGCCGCTTCAAAGCGCTGCGCGTTTCCGGCCAGACCTGGGGCCTGTTCTTTGAGCGGCTGAACGTCTCCGTGCAGAAGCTGGAAAACGCCGTTGAGTTCTATGGCGCGATTTCGCACAACAAGCTGCACGGCCTGTCGGTGCAGGTAGGCACCAACCAGGTTCAACTGCCGGCGGTGGTGGATGGCTTTGCCAGTGAAGGGATTATTCAGTTCTTCTTTGAAGAGGCCAGCGAAGATCAGGGCTTCAACATCTATATACTGGATGAGAGCAACCGCGCCGAGGTTTATCACCACTGCGAAGGCAGCAAAGAAGAGCTGGTGCGCGACGTTAGCCGCTTCTACTCCTCGTCCCACGATCGCTTTACCTACGGCTCAAGCTTCATTAACTTCAACCTGCCGCAGTTCTATCAGATTGTGAAGGTTGATGGCCGGATGCAGGTCATTCCGTTCCGCACCCAGTCAATGGCAACAGCCGCGCCGGTCAATCCGGACGATAACTCAGCGCCGCTGCTGCAGCAGTATCAGCAATAATCAGCGAAAGCTAACCGCTTCACCCGCCTGCTGCGTGCTGGCTTCTTCCAGCAATTGCCAAAACTCTGCGCCGCTACGGTCACAAATCCACTCGTCACCTTTCAGGTTGAAGTGATAACCGCCGCTTTTGGTTGCCAGCCACACCTGGTGTAACGGCTCCTGGCGATTGATGATGATTTTGCTGCCGTTTTCAAAGCTGATGGTCAGCACGCCGCCGTTGATCTCACAGTCAAGATCGCTATCGCCGTCCCAGTCATCCAGGCGCTCTTCGATAGTACGCCACAGGTTATCGGCTAAAAGGTGGAATTCGCTGTCGTTCATGTCTGCTTCCTGTTGAGATTTCAGGGCAGTATAAAAGCATCGCCGTCAATTAGAAACTGCCGCTCAGGCATCATCCAGATAGTGCACTAGCAAAGGAACGGCGTGCGGCGCGTTTTCAATAGCGATGCCGAAGGCGACTTTCCCGTCCCGCACCCAGCGGGCGATTTGTTCCTCTCTAGCAGGGGAGCCGGGGCGCGTCACGGTACAGCATTTTTCCGGGCCGAGTACGGCTACAGCAACGTCCAGCGCGGGACCAATGCCCGACTTAAATGCGCCGATAGTGTAATGAAGTTCGCCTCGCTTAACGTAATTTGCTGCATCAATGTCGCTCACCAACTGAGTGGTAAACCTGCCGGGCGCAGCCCGTTCGATTAAATTCTGCATTGCTTCACGTTCAAGACCCGTAATACCAATCCGTTTCATCTGCGTTACCTCATGAAAGACAACAGCATCAGCCTGGAGCAGTGAGGAGGCGGCGCCCGGCATTTTCCGAACGGAGGCCCCATAAGTAGCGTAAACCAGAGATTATTTTCTTGCCTGGTTTGCGGGAAGGCTATTTTCAGCGGTCTGGGTAACGAAGAGTATTGCTTTTCAGGGTTCACCTGCGATGATAGACGGCAGAATAGTGAATCACAGGCTACCCGATAATGAAGAAGATTTTCTGCCCTCTAGCTTTGGCACTGACGCTTGTAAGCCTTACCGGCTGTGGCCTGAAGGGGCCTCTTTATTTCCCTCCGGCCGATAAAAAAGCGACGCCGACGACCCATAGCGCAACCCCTGAAAAACCTGTCCAGACGGCACCGGTCCGCAACAGTCGCGGCATTGATGACGCACCGACTCAGGTTGTTTACTAGCTAAACCGTGCTTTGTAACCGCGCTAATGGAGCAGAAGATGCAGTTCTCTAAAATGCATGGCCTCGGTAATGACTTTATGGTCGTCGACGCGGTGACGCAGAATGTTTATTTCTCTCCGGAGCTGATCCGGCGCCTGGCGGATCGTCATCATGGCGTGGGTTTCGATCAGCTGCTGATCGTTGAGCCACCGTACGATCCCGATCTCGACTTCCATTACCGGATCTTTAACGCCGACGGCAGTGAAGTTTCCCAGTGTGGCAACGGCGCACGCTGTTTTGCCCGCTTTGTGCGCCTGAAAGGGCTGACCAATAAGCGTGAAATTCGCGTCAGCACCGCCAATGGCCGAATGGTTCTGAGCGTCACGGAAGATGAAACGGTGCGCGTCAACATGGGCGAGCCGAACTTCGAACCTTCTCAGGTACCGTTCCGGGCAAACAAAGCGGAAAAGACCTATATTATGCGTGCCGCCGAACAAACCATTATGTGCGGCGTGGTTTCAATGGGTAACCCGCACTGCGTGATTCAGGTCGATGACATCGAAACCGCCGCGGTAGAGACTTTGGGACCGGTGATGGAAGGCCATGAGCGCTTCCCGGAACGTGCCAACATCGGCTTTATGCAGGTGGTAAGCCGCGAACACATCCGACTGCGCGTTTATGAGCGCGGCGCGGGTGAAACCCAGGCCTGCGGCAGCGGCGCCTGTGGTGCAGTGGCGGTTGGCATTCAGCAAGGATTACTGGCGGAGCAGGTGCGGGTTGAACTGCCCGGCGGTCGCCTTGATATCGCCTGGAAAGGGCCCGGTTCACCGCTGTATATGACCGGCCCGGCGGCCCACGTCTATGATGGATTTATACATCTATGAAGAATGCCGAGGAACAGCAAGAAGCCCTTCTTGAGCTTAACGATCTCGCCGTTGCCGAATACTTACAGCGCAACCCCGATTTCTTTATTCGCAATGCCCACCAGGTGGAGAGCATGCAGGTTCCTCACCCGGTTCGCGGCACCGTTTCGCTGGTGGAATGGCATATGGCCCGCAGTCGTAACCATATCAACAACCTCGAAGAGAACATGACGTTGTTGATGGAGCAGGCGAGCGCCAACGAAGGCCTGTTCTACCGGCTGCTGAAGCTTCAGGGCCGGCTGGCCTCGGCTTCCAGCCTGCAGGAGATGCTGAACCGGCTGCACCGCTGGGCGCGGGAAATCGGGCTGGCGGGGGCGAATGTCCGGCTTTTTGCCGACCGCTGGCGCATCGGCGCTCCCTCGGACTTTACCCATCTGGCATTGAATCGTCAGGCCTTTGAGCCGCTGCGCATTCAGCGCCTTGGCGAAAGCCAGCACTATCTTGGCCCACTCAATGGCCCGGAGCTGTTGCTGGTCTTGCCGCAGGCGAAAGCGATTGGTTCCGTTGCTATGTCGCTGATGGGCAACGACGGCGATCTTGGCGTTCTGCTGTTTAGCAGCCGCGACCCGCAACACTATCAGCAGGGGCAGGGCACTCAGCTGCTGCACGAGCTTGCGCTGATGCTGCCCGATCTGCTGGAGCGCTGGGTTGAGCGTGCATGACCGCTTCCGTATTAACCTCTCACGTTGATGGCTTTCTTCGATATCTGAAGGTTGAGCGCCAGCTCAGCCCGCTCACTCTCCTGAACTACCGGCGCCAGCTCACGGCGATTATCCACATTGCCGAAGAGATGAAGCTCAGCGGCTGGCAGCAATGCGACGCCGCCGCCGTGCGTTCTCTGGCCGTGCGTAGCCGCAGAGCTGGCCTGCAGGCCTCCAGCCTGGCGCTAAGACTTTCAGCACTGCGCAGCTTTTTTGACTGGATGATCGGCCAGGGAGAGCTAAAGGCGAATCCGGCCAAAGGCATCACTACGCCAAAAGCTGGTCGTCACCTGCCGAAGAACATTGAAGTCGATGATGTAAACCATCTGCTGGACATCGATCTGAACGATCCGCTGGCGGTACGTGACCGTGCGATGCTGGAAGTCATGTACGGCGCAGGCCTGCGTCTTTCAGAACTGGTGAACATGAACTGTGGCCACCTCGATCTTTCGACCGGTGAAGTCTGGGTGATGGGGAAGGGCAGCAAAGAGCGCCGCGTACCCGTTGGGCGCAGTGCGGTCACCTGGGTTGAGCACTGGCTGGATCTGCGTGAGCTGTTTGGCCCGGACGATGATGCGCTCTTCCTGGCGAAGACGGGCAAACGAATATCCGCCCGCAACGTGCAAAAGCGGTTTGCTGAGTGGGGCATCAGGCAAGGGTTAAGCAGCCACGTACATCCGCATAAACTGCGCCACTCTTTTGCCACGCATATGCTGGAGTCCAGCGGCGATTTGCGCGCCGTTCAGGAGCTGCTCGGGCACGCCAATCTTTCCACCACCCAAATTTATACCCATCTCGACTTTCAACATTTAGCCTCGGTGTATGATGCCGCGCATCCACGCGCCAAACGGGGGAAATCGTAATGCATTTTTACCGCCCACTCGGGCAAATTGCCGCCCTGACCTTCGACCTCGACGATACGCTTTATGATAACCATCCGGTGATTATGCGTACCACTCAGGAGTCTCTGGCCTTTGTGCAGAGCTATCATCCGAAGCTTAGCGCCTTTACCGCACGGGACTTCCACCGCAGCCGGGAAGCGCTACGCCTGAAAGAGCCGGAAATCTATCATGACGTTACCGAATGGCGCCGTCGTGCCGTCGAGCAGATGATGCTGGATGCCGGGCTTAGCCCTGAAGAGGCTTTTTCCGGTGCCGACGCGGCGATGGAAAACTTTGCTCAGTGGCGTAGCCGCATCGACGTGCCGCAGGAAACGCACGACACGCTGGCAAAGCTTGCGAAGAAATGGCCGCTGGTGGCAATCACCAACGGTAACGCAGAGCCGCACCTGTTTGGGCTGGATAACTACTTTGAATTTATTCTTCGCGCCGGGCCAGATGGTCGCGCTAAACCCTTCAGCGATATGTACCATACCGCTGCCGAGCGCTTAGGCGTTCCGCTGGAGCAAATCCTGCACGTAGGTGATGACCTGACTACTGACGTAGCAGGTGCGGTGCGCTGCGGTATGCAGGCCTGCTGGATTAACCTGCGTGAGGGCGACCTGATGCAAATCGATGACAGCCGTTTGCTGCCGCATCTCGAGATTTCGCGGTTGGCATCCCTGACCGCGCTGATATAATCAACAATAATTCTGTATAAATCACCAGTGGTTGGCTGTGCCAACTCTTTCTCTTTTTCGGCGGTGCCAATGGACGTTTCTTACCTGCTCGACAGCCTCAACGATAAACAGCGCGAAGCGGTTGCCGCCACGCGCAGCAATATGCTGGTGCTGGCCGGGGCAGGCAGTGGTAAGACGCGCGTGCTTGTACATCGCATTGCGTGGCTGATGACGGTAGAAAACTGCTCGCCTTACTCCATCATGGCGGTGACCTTTACCAACAAAGCGGCGGCGGAAATGCGCCACCGTATTGGCCAACTGATGGGCACCAGCCAGGGCGGCATGTGGGTCGGCACCTTCCACGGCCTTGCGCACCGTCTGCTGCGCGCTCACCACATGGATGCAAACCTGCCGCAGGACTTCCAGATCCTCGACAGCGAAGATCAGCTGCGCCTGCTTAAGCGCCTGATTAAAGCCATGAACCTGGATGATAAGCAGTGGCCTGCGCGCCAGGCGATGTGGTACATCAACGGTAAAAAAGATGAAGGGCTGCGTCCGCACCACGTAGAAAGCTACGGTAATCCGGTGGAGCAAACCTGGCAGAAGGTTTACCAGGCCTATCAGGAAGCCTGTGACCGCGCCGGGCTGGTGGACTTTGCCGAGCTGCTGCTGCGCGCCCACGAGCTGTGGCTGAACAAGCCGCACATCCTGAATCATTACCGCGAGCGCTTCACCAATATCCTGGTGGACGAATTCCAGGATACCAACAGCATCCAGTATGCGTGGATACGCCTGCTGGCCGGAGATACCGGCAAAGTGATGATCGTGGGCGATGATGACCAGTCGATCTACGGCTGGCGTGGCGCTCAGGTAGAAAATATCCAGCGCTTCCTGAATGACTTCCCGGGGGCGCAAACTATCCGTCTGGAGCAAAACTACCGCTCGACGAACAACATTCTGAATGCGGCCAACGCCCTGATCGCCAATAACTCCGGCCGACTCGGCAAAGAGCTGTGGACCGACGGCAGCGACGGCGAGCCTATCTCAATCTATTGTGCGTTCAACGAGCTGGACGAAGCCCGCTTCGTGGTCAACCGTATTAAAACCTGGCAGGAAAACGGCGGCGCGCTGGAGCAGTGCGCCATTCTGTACCGCAGTAACGCCCAGTCGCGAGTGCTGGAGGAGGCGCTGCTGCAGGGAAGCATGCCTTACCGTATCTACGGCGGGATGCGCTTCTTTGAACGCCAGGAAATCAAAGATGCGCTCTCCTATTTGCGCCTGATGGCCAACCGCAACGACGATGCTGCCTTTGAGCGTGTGGTGAATACGCCAACCCGCGGTATCGGCGATCGCACGCTTGACGTGGTACGCCAGACTGCCCGCGACCAGCAACTAACGCTGTGGCAATCTTGCCGCCTGCTGCTGCAGGAAAAAGCGCTGGCCGGTCGTGCAGCTTCGGCCCTGCAGCGCTTTATGGAGCTGATTGATGCGCTCGCCCATGAAACGGCGGATATGCCGCTGCATGTCCAGACCGACCGGGTGATTAAAGATTCCGGGCTGTTCATGATGTATGAGCAGGAAAAAGGCGAGAAAGGCCAGACCCGCATTGAGAACTTAGAGGAACTGGTAACGGCAACGCGCCAGTTCAGCTACAACGACGAAGATGAAGATTTAATGCCGCTGCAGGCGTTTCTCTCCCACGCCGCGCTGGAAGCGGGTGAAGGGCAGGCGGACACCTGGCAGGATGCGGTGCAGCTGATGACCCTGCACTCGGCGAAAGGCCTCGAATTCCCGCAGGTGTTTATCGTGGGAATGGAAGAGGGCATGTTCCCGAGCCAGATGTCCCTCGACGAGGGCGGGCGCCTGGAAGAAGAACGCCGTCTGGCCTACGTCGGCGTAACCCGGGCGATGCAGAAGCTGACGCTGACCTACGCGGAAACACGTCGCCTGTACGGCAAAGAAGCCTACCATCGCCCCTCGCGCTTTATCGGCGAGCTGCCGGAAAACTGTGTGGAAGAGGTGCGTCTGCGCGCCAGCATCAGCCGCCCGGTCAGCCATCAGCGTATGGGCACGCCGATTGCGCAGAACGATTCGGGGTTTAGCCTGGGGCAGCGCGTACGTCATCCGAAATTTGGCGAAGGCACCATTGTGAATCTGGAAGGCAGCGGCGAGCACAGCCGTCTGCAGGTGGCGTTCCAGGGGCAGGGAATTAAGTGGCTGGTTGCCGCTTACGCTCGCTTAGAAACAGTGTAAGCTACAGAAAATAATCGCTATTTTCTGCGTGTACGCTACCCTTAATATGTCACTGGTATGAACTTGTTCAGCCGTGTCCCGTTGCGTGTTGACGCCATATTGGTGGTGGCGTAACATGCGCGCACGAATACGCTAAGAGGACACTCGCCTTGGACACACCCAGTAGATGCTGGCTCAATAACCTGTCATCCAGGTACAACTTCTAAGGCTATCCTCTAATGCTGATAGCCTTCGTGGTTGTCAGCGACCTCGTGTATTTTCATTCCGTCGCCCCTTGAGTCAGACTGTTTAATGGTCTGAAACCTCTATTGTTTCTGTCTGTGTGCCAACCGAATTGTCCCTGATCTTTTTTTGCATTGGGAGTCCCGGTCATGCTGAGCGCATTTCAACTGGAAAATAATCGCCTTGCCCGCCTTGAGCTGGACGAGACGGATACCCTTGCCAACTCGGTATGGGTCGATCTCGTCGAGCCGGAAGAGAGCGAGCGAGAGCGTGTGCAAACGGAACTTGGCCAAAGCCTGGCAACCCGACCAGAGCTGGAAGACATCGAGGCGTCCGCGCGTTTCTTCGAGGACGAAGACGGCCTTCACATCCACTCCTTTTTCTTCTTTGAAGATGCGGACGATCACGCGGGCAACAGCACGGTCGCTTTTACGATTCGTGAAGGCCGCCTTTATACGCTGCGTGAACGCGAACTGCCGGCATTTCGCCTCTATCGTATGCGTGCCCGTAATCAGTCGATGGTGGACGGTAACGCGTGGGAACTGCTGCTGGACCTGTTTGAAACCAAAATCGAACAGCTGGCGGATGAAATCGAAAACATCTATAGCGACCTGGAGCAGCTCAGCCGGGTGATCATGGAAGGGCATCAGGGCGACGAATACGATGCCGCGCTTTCGACGCTGGCAGAGCTGGAAGATATCGGCTGGAAAGTTCGCCTGTGCCTGATGGATACCCAGCGCGCGCTTAACTTCCTCGTGCGCAAAGCGCGTTTGCCGGGCAGCCAGCTGGAACAGGCTCGCGAAATTCTGCGAGATATCGAATCCCTGCTGCCGCATAACGAATCGCTGTTCCAGAAGGTTAACTTCCTGATGCAGGCGGCGATGGGCTTTATCAACATCGAGCAGAACCGCATCATCAAGATCTTCTCGGTGGTCTCGGTTGTCTTCCTGCCGCCGACGCTGGTGGCGTCCAGCTACGGGATGAACTTCGAGTTTATGCCTGAGCTGAAGTGGAGTTTTGGCTACCCCGGCGCGATTATCTTTATGATGCTCGCCGGCTTGGCGCCTTATCTCTACTTTAAGCGCAAAAACTGGTTGTAAGAGAAAAGGAGCCGAAAGGCTCCTTTTTTACGTCTACTTCGCCGACAGGGCTTTGGTGCGCCGCTGAGTGTAAATCGCGTCGGCGATAAACAGCGCCAGCGCCGCCCAGATAAAGCCAAAAGTGATCAGCTTATCTTCTGTCACCACTTCGTCATAGAACGTCACCGCCAGCAGGAACATCAGCGTTGGCCCCAGATACTGGAAGAAACCCAGCGTTGACAGGCGCAGACGCGTCGCGGCGGCCGTAAAACAGAGC
This sequence comes from Cedecea selenatireducens, assembly GCF_042138895.1. Lineage (NCBI taxonomy): Bacteria > Pseudomonadati > Pseudomonadota > Gammaproteobacteria > Enterobacterales > Enterobacteriaceae > Cedecea > Cedecea selenatireducens. The sequence continues at coordinate 15,735 of NZ_JBHIKW010000019.1, forward strand.
AGCGGCACGGTGGTAATCACGCCTGCAGCGATAAGCATCAGGTTCAGCGACCACGGGTTCATGCCCATATGGCTGGTGGCGCTGTCGGCGATGCCAAACAGATAAATGCCCGCAATCGGCAGCAGCCACAGCGTTTCAAACAGCATCCCGGTCTGTGCATCTACGGCAATTTTTTTGCGGATCAGACCGTAGAAAGCAAAGCTGAAGGCGAGGCCCAGGCCGATTATCGGCAGCGAGCCAAAAGTCCACAGCTGCACCAGCACGCCGCAGGCCGCCAGCAATACGGCAACCCACTGCATACGGCGGAAGCGCTCGGCTAAAAACAGCATGCCCAGCACAACGTTGACCAAAGGGTTGATGAAGTAGCCCAGGCTGGCTTCCAGCATGTGGTGATTATTGACCGCCCAGATATAAAGCAGCCAGTTACCGCCAATCAGCACGGCGCTTAACGCCAACGCGAGGATTTTTTTACGGTTCTGGCAGGAGCGTTTTACCTGCGGCCACTGGCGGCAGACGGTGATCAGCGCCAGCATAAAGAAGAACGACCAGATAACGCGGTGGGTCAGGATTTCGGTGGCCGGTACGTAGTGAATAAGTTTGAAATATACCGGCGCGATGCCCCAGATAAAATAGGCCGTCAGGGCAAGCATGACTCCCTGACGCGTCTGTTTCGGATCCATGAAGAAAACTCAGCAAAAAAATAGTGAGCAAATAATAACAGGGTTTACATCCTTACCCTACCATGTAGGTAGCCGTCGCGCTGGCGATGTGCAGCTGATCCTGGTTATGCAGCTCCACGCGAGCCACCGCGACTTTATTCCCGGCACGCAGGAGGCTGCTGCTGGCCGTGAAGCGTTCTCCTCGACCGGGACGCAGATAATCAACGCGCAAATCGATGGTGCCCATTTTTGACAGGCGCTGGCGCAGCTCGTCTTCGGTGATGGTGTCATGGCGCGTCAGCGTGCTGCCCACGCAGACCAGGCCTGCCGCAACGTCCAGCGCGGAGGCGATAACGCCGCCATGCAAAATACTTTGTGCCCAGTTTCCCACCATCATTGGCTGATTATTAAAGCTCAGCTGGGCAAAGGCTTTGTCGTATCGGTCCAGTTCCAGGCCTAGTGCACGGTTAAAAGGCATGTGATACACGAAGATTTCGCCCACCAGCTTGAGGGCGGCTTCTGTGGTCAGAACAGGGGAAGACATGGTTCATTCCTCGAACAAATAACGGATAAGTTAACAAGATGTGTAGTTTATGCTTCTCAATTGTTGCTTTCCACTTTAGGAACCGAAGGGACGCGCTTTAGGGCATCCCGCTGTAGAATGATCGGCGATAAATATTTTGAAACTTATTTTGTTATGGAGAACGGGACCAATGCTGAAACCTCTGGGGTGGGGAATGGCTGCGATGCTGCCTTTGACCGCCTTCGCACAAGAAGCGACTATCGATAAGATCCACGACAAGCCGGCCGTGCACGGCAGTATTATTGCCAACCTGCTGCAGGAACATGACAACCCGTTCACGCTGTACCCGTACGAAACAAACTACCTGTTGTACACCTGGACCAGCGATATGAACAAAGAGGCGATTAGCTCTTATGACTGGGCGCACAATGCCCGCAAAGATGAAGTGAAGTTCCAGCTAAGCCTGGCGTTCCCGCTGTGGCGCGGCATTCTGGGGGATAACTCGGTGCTGGGCGCTTCCTACACTCAGAAATCCTGGTGGCAACTTTCTAATCGCAATGAATCCTCACCGTTTCGTGAAACCAACTATGAGCCTCAGCTGTTCCTCGGCTTTGCAACGGACACCACGTTTGCTGGCTGGACGCTAAGGGACGTCGAGTTTGGCTATAACCATGATTCGAACGGTCGCTCTGACCCGACTTCTCGCGGCTGGAACCGCCTTTACACCCGCCTGATGGCGCAGAACGGAAACTGGCAGGTTGAGGTGAAACCCTGGTATGTGGTTGGGAGCGTTGAAGATAACCCGGATATCGCCAAATACATGGGCTACTACCAGCTCAAAGTAGGCTACGCGCTGGGCGAGGCGATATTCAGCGTGAAGGGGCAGTATAACTGGAACAGCGGCTACGGCGGGGCAGAGTTTGGCGTGAGCTATCCGATCTCGAAAAACGTTCGCTTCTACACCCAGGTCTACAGCGGCTACGGCGAATCGCTCATCGATTACAACTTTAACCAGACACGAGTTGGCGTAGGCGTTATGCTAAACGATCTTTTCTAAAGCATTGCAGTTTCTCTTCCAGGCGCTGAAAATGGCGCCTGGATTTTAGGTAGTGGGGATAGCGTGGCACAGGCGGAAGTAATCAATCAGGCGTCGCTGGCGAGGCAGGTTCTGCAGGAAACCTTCGGGTACCAACAGTTCCGTCCGGGCCAGGAAACCATCATCGATACGGTGCTGGAGGGGCGTGACTGCCTGGTGGTGATGCCGACAGGCGGTGGTAAATCGCTGTGTTATCAAATTCCTGCGCTGGTGTTCGGCGGCCTGACCGTGGTGGTCTCCCCGCTGATATCCCTGATGAAAGACCAGGTGGATCAGCTGCTGGCGAACGGCGTGGCTGCCGCCTGCCTTAACTCGACCCAGACCCGCGAACAGCAGATGGAAGTGATGACCGGCTGCCGTACCGGGCAAATCCGCCTGCTGTATATCGCGCCTGAACGCCTGATGATGGATAACTTCATCGACCACCTCAGCCACTGGCAGCTTTCTATGGTTGCGGTGGATGAAGCGCACTGTATTTCGCAGTGGGGGCATGACTTCCGCCCGGAATATGCCGCTCTTGGCCAGCTTCGCGAACGGCTGCCTGCCGTCCCCTTTGTGGCATTAACGGCAACGGCTGACGACACCACGCGGCTTGATATTGTTCGCCTGCTGGGGCTTAACGATCCGTTTATACAAATCAGCAGTTTTGACCGGCCGAATATTCGCTACATGCTGATGGAGAAGTTTAAGCCGCTCGATCAGCTCACCCGCTACATTCAGGAACAGCGCGGTAAATCCGGGATTATCTACTGCAACAGCCGGGCAAAGGTTGAAGACATCGCCGCCCGCCTGCAAAGCAAAGGCATCAGCGCCGGCGCTTACCACGCGGGCCTGGAGCATCAGGTGCGCGGTGACGTACAGGAAAAATTCCAGCGCGATGACCTGCAAATTGTGGTGGCAACCGTCGCGTTTGGCATGGGTATTAACAAGCCGAACGTGCGTTTTGTCGCCCACTTCGATATCCCGCGCAACATCGAATCTTATTACCAGGAAACCGGCCGTGCCGGGCGCGACGGCCTGCCTGCAGAAGCGATGCTGTTTTACGATCCGGCGGATATGGCCTGGCTACGCAAATGCCTCGAAGAGAAAGCGCCGGGGCAACTGCAGGACATCGAGCGCCACAAGCTCAATGCCATGGGAGCGTTTGCCGAAGCGCAAACCTGCCGCCGTCTGGTGCTGCTCAACTATTTCGGCGAAGGCCGGCAGCAGGCATGCGGCAACTGCGATATTTGTCTCGATCCGCCTCGTCGCTATGACGGGCTGATGGATGCACAAAAAGCACTTTCATGCATTTACCGCGTCGGCCAGCGTTTTGGTATGGGCTACGTGGTTGAAGTGCTGCGCGGTTCTAATAATCAGCGTATTCGCGACCTCGGCCATGACAAGCTGAAGATTTACGGTGAAGGCCGCGAGCACACCACCGAGCATTGGGTCAGCGTGATTCGCCAGCTCATTCACCTTGGCGTGGTGACGCAAAATATTGCCGCACACTCGGCCCTCCAGCTTACGGAAGCGGCGCGTCCTTATCTGCGTGGCGAAGAGCCGCTCATGCTGGCGGTACCGCGCGTCGTGGCTATTAAGCCGCGCGCCAGCCAGAAAGTTTTTGGCGGCAATTACGATCGCAAACTGTTCGCCAAACTCAGGAAGCTGCGCAAGTCCATCGCTGACGAAGAAAACATTCCACCTTACGTGGTGTTCAACGATGCCACGCTGATTGAAATGGCCGAGCAGATGCCGCTGTCGCCGGGTGAAATGCTGGGGATTAACGGCGTGGGCACGCGCAAGCTGGAGCGGTTTGGCCGCCCGTTCATGACGATGATTCGCGACCATGTCGACGGTGTGGATGAAGAGTAGCCTGCCGCGATGAAAAGTGGCAGGATAATGACTCTTCAAATTATCTGCACGCGAGCTATTCCCTATGTTAATGCTATTCCTGACCGTGGCGCTGGTGCACATCGTTGCCCTGATGAGCCCGGGTCCTGACTTTTTCTTTGTTTCCCAGACAGCCGTAAGCCGCTCTCGTAAAGAGGCGATGATGGGCGTGTTGGGCATTACCGCTGGCGTTATGGTTTGGGCGGGCGTAGCGCTGCTTGGCCTGCACCTGATCCTCGAAAAAATGGCCTGGCTGCATAACATCATTATGGTCGGCGGCGGCCTGTATCTGTGCTGGATGGGCTATCAGATGCTGCGCGGCGCATTCAAGAAAGAAGCTAAAGGCGAAGAAGCCCCGAAAGTTGAGCTGGCGAGCGGCGGGAAGAGCTTTGTGAAAGGGCTGCTGACGAACCTGGCAAACCCGAAAGCGATTATCTACTTCGGCAGCGTGTTCTCGCTGTTTGTTGGCGACGACGTGGGCAGCGCTGAGCGCTGGGGCCTGTTCGTACTGATCGCGATTGAAACTTTCGCCTGGTTCACGATTGTGGCGAGCCTGTTTGCTTTACCGAAAATGCGTCGCGGCTATCAGCGCCTCGCCAAATGGATCGACGGTATGGCGGGCGCTCTGTTCACCGGTTTTGGTATTCACCTGATCATCTCCCGATAATCAGGCCTGGCGCGCTCCGGCAAGTAGCGCGCCAACCAGCATAAACAGCGAACCGAAGACCCGGTTCAACGCCTTCATCTGGCGCGGCCCCTTAATCCAGGCGGCAATGCGTTTTGCCAGAGTTGCATAGCCAATCATTACGATGATATCCACCACCACCGTTGTTACGCCGAGCACCACGTACTGCATCGCCTGAGGCTGGTGAGGCACGATAAACTGCGGGAACAGGGCGGCGAGAAACACGATGCTCTTGGGGTTGGTCAGGTTAACGAACACCGCCCGCTTAAACAGTTTACTGCGCGGTTGGGTGGTTGCCAGAGTATTCAAATCCAGCGCTCCGGCCGCTCTCCATTGCTGGATCCCCAGCCAGATAAGATAGGCGACACCCGCCCATTTCAGCACTTCGAAGGCCAGCAGCGAACGCGAGAACAGCGCCCCAAGGCCAACGCCGACCAGCACAATATGCAGCGCCAGCCCGGTTTGCAGCCCGGTAATCGAAGCCGCCGCGCCGCGATAGCCGTGGCTAATGGCGGTGGTCATGGTATTAATGGCTCCGGACCCGGGTGAAAGGCTAAGAATTATTGTGGTTAGCAGATAGGTAAACCACCACTCGAAGGTCATGCGAAACTCCCTGAACGCGCACTTTTATGCCACAATACGCTATTGTTGATAAGCGTGCCACGGGCCATAAAAAAACCACAGATACCTGATGCCGACCCCTATGTCTCAGCATAAAAATGAATGGTTAGAACGGGAAGGCGCATTTGCTGCTTTTGCCACGGGTCCGCTAACGGACTTCTGGCGCAGGCGGGAAGAGCGCGAATTTACCGGCGTGGATGCCGTGCCGGTTCGCTACGTTCGTTTCTGTTCGCCGCAGCACGATCGCGTGATTGTTGTCTGCCCCGGCAGAATAGAAAGCTACGTGAAATATGCTGAGCTGGCCTATGACCTGTTTTATAGCGGGTTTGATGTCCTGATAATTGACCACCGCGGGCAGGGCCGTTCAGGGCGGATGCTGTCGGATTCTCACCGTGGGCACGTCGTCAATTTTAGCGACTATGTCGAAGATTTTGACCACTTTTACCAGCAGGAAGTGGCGTCGGGGCACTGGCGTAAACGCTATCTGCTGGCCCATTCGATGGGCGGCGCTATTGCCGCATTATGGCTACAGCAAGCACCTGATGCTTTTAACGCGGTTGCGCTTTGCGCGCCGATGTTCGGCATTACGCTGCGCTGGCCGGAATGGATGGTGCGCCACATTCTTGACTGGGCAGAAGGGCATCCACGTATTCGGGAAGGATACGCCATAGGGACAGGCCGCTGGCGCGCGTTGCCGTTTAGCGTTAACGTTTTGACCCACAGTGAAGAGCGCTACCGCCGCAGCCTGCGTTTTTATGCTGATGAGCCAGCATTACGGGTGGGTGGGCCAACGTTCCATTGGGTACGCGAAGGGATCCTCGCCGGAGAAAAGGTGTTAGCAGGAGCCACTGCCATCACCACGCCGATCTTTTTACTCCAGGCAGAAGAGGAGCGAGTGGTTGATAACCGCGCGCACCAGCGATTCTGCGAAATTATGGCCGCGGCGGGCCACCCTTGTGAGGGGGAAACACCTTACGTCATTGAAGGCGCGTATCACGAGATCCTGTTTGAGAAGGACGCTATGCGAGCCAGAGCATTGTCTGCCGTGCTTGAATTTTTCGACCGGCATAATTCATTGAATATATCTCTTTAGAGGATCTCTATGTACCACGTCGTTGCTTCAGATTTAGATGGCACCTTGCTATCTCCCGATCATTTCCTCTCCGCTTACGCGAAAGAAACGTTAAAACTGCTCACAGCCGAAGGCGTTAACTTTGTTTTTGCTACCGGTCGTCACCATATCGACGTGGCGCAAATCCGCGATAACCTTGAGATCAAGGCGTACATGATCACCTCTAACGGGGCGCGCGTGCACGATACCGACGGCAATCTGTTCTTCTCTCACGATCTCGACCATGACATTGCCCAGGATCTGTTTGGCGTGGTGCATAACAGCCCGGATATCGTGACCAACGTCTATAAGGGCGACGAGTGGTTTATGAACCGCCATCGCCCGGAAGAGATGAAGTATTTCCAGGAAGCCAAATTTAGCTACACCCTGTTTGAGCCAGGCCTGCTTGAAGCGGATGGCGTCAGCAAGGTGTTCTTCACCTGTGACGATCACGATACGTTGCTGCCGCTGGAGCAGGCGATCAACGCCCGCTGGGGGGATCGCGTCAACGTGAGCTTCTCCACGCTTACCTGCCTGGAAGTGATGGCGGGCGGCGTGTCCAAAGGGCACGCACTGGAAGCGGTCTCGAAAGCCATGGGCTACAGCCTGAAAGAGTGCATCGCCTTCGGCGACGGCATGAACGACGCAGAAATGCTAAGCATGGCCGGCAAGGGCTGCATCATGGGCAACGCTCACCAGCGCCTGAAAGACCTGCTGCCGGAGCTTGAGGTGATTGGTACCAACGGCGATAACGCCGTGCCGCACTACCTTCGCAAGTTGTTCCTTAAGGCTGAATAACAGGCACAATGACGAGTGGTTTATTAATAATCACTCGTCAACTAAATAGTTAAGCCGATGTAACGCCCTCTGAGTACAATGGCGCAATCTTGTTCGTTACGGACCGCTCATTGTGCCATTACTCATCATTACCACGATTCTGTGGGCCTTCTCTTTTAGCCTGATTGGGGAATACCTTGCCGGGCATGTGGACAGCTATTTCTCGGTGCTGATGCGGATCGGCCTGGCCGCGCTGGTGTTTCTGCCGTTCCTGCGCTTCAAGGGATACCGGCTAAAAACCCTGCTGCTGTATATGCTGGTGGGGGCGCTGCAGCTCGGCGTGATGTACCTGTTCAGCTTCCGCGCCTATCTCTACCTCACGGTTTCCGAATTCCTGCTTTTCACGGTGATGACGCCGCTGTACGTCACGCTTATCTATGATCTGCTGAGCGGCAATAAACTGCGCTGGGGCTATGCGTTGAGCGCGGGACTGGCGGTTATCGGGGCGGCGATTATTCGCTACGACAAAGTGAGCGATCACTTCTGGATAGGCCTGCTGCTGGTGCAGGGCGCTAATATCTGCTTTGCCATCGGCATGGTGGGCTACAAGCGTCTGATGGAAACTCACCCGATGCCGCAGCACTGCGCGTTTTCGTGGTTCTATCTGGGGGCGTTTATCGTCGCCGTTGTTGCCTGGTTTGCGCTGGGCAATCCGCAGAAATTGCCCACCACCACGCTACAGTGGGGGATTCTGGTCTGGCTTGGCGTGGTCGCTTCCGGGCTGGGTTATTTTATGTGGAACTACGGCGCAACTCAGGTGGACGCCGGCACGCTCGGCATCATGAACAACGTGCATGTCCCGGCCGGGCTGCTGGTGAATCTTGCCATCTGGCAGGAGCAGCCCCACTGGCCGAGCTTTATCATTGGGGGAACGGTGATAATGGCCTCGCTGTGGGTACATCGCCGATGGGTCGCTCCGCGTTCTTCACAAACGGTAAATGGTCGCAGGCATGCTGGCGCGTCGAGCGAATAAACGCTTCGGTCACCGGCTGGCGCTGTTCGCCGTCACGTACCGCGGCGTACAGGCGGCTCCATAAACCTTCGCCCAGGGTTCTGGTAACAATCAGGCCCTGGTGCTCAAAGCTTTCCACCACCCAGTGCGGCAGAGCGGCAATCCCCATCCGTGCCGACACCATCTGAATCAGCAGCAGCGTGTTATCGACGTTTTTCAGCGACGGGCTCACTCCTGCGGGCTGCAGGAAATGACGCCAGATATCCATGCGTTCACGCTGTACCGGGTAGATAAGCAGCGTTTCAAGCGCCAGGTCATCAGGCTTAATGCTCTCTTTCTTCGCCAGTGGGTGGTCGGTCGCCATCACCAGGCGCACTTCAAAATCAAACATCGGTGAATAATGTAGCCCGCTGCGCGGCAAAATATCTGATGTCAGAACGATATCCAGCTCGCCCTGCTGCAGCGCAGGCTGCGGATCAAACGTAACGCCGGATTTAAAGTCCATCTCCACCTGCGGCCAGTGCTGGCGGAAGGTTTCCAGGGCAGGCGTCAGCCACTGAATGCAGCTATGACACTCAATCGCAATACGCAGCCGGGTCTGGTGCGGCTCATTGCAGGCCTGCAGCGCGCGGCCAATCTGCGGTAATACCTGTTCGGCAAGCTGCAGCAGGATCTCCCCCTGTGGCGTGAAGCGAAGCGGCTGACTTTTACGGATAAACAGGCGGAAGCCAAGCCGTTGCTCCAGATCGCTGAACTGGTGGGATAGGGCCGACTGGGTCTGATGCAGTGCGGCGGCGGCGGCGGCCAGCGAACCGCTGTGTCGTAACGCTTGCAGCGTCCGCAGGTGTTTAATCTCGATCATGAAAGTCCTTCACTTCGGCATGAACAAATTGCGCTTGAGGAATATACAGTACCTGCGGATTATAGAAGTGTAAACATCTGGATGGCTAAATACATCGCACCGAATAGAGGACAGACCATGACAATCCATAATCACACCCTGGGGTTCCCTCGCGTCGGCCTTAAGCGCGAGTTGAAAAAAGCACAGGAAAGCTACTGGGCAGGAAATACCTCCCGTGAAGAATTACTGGCGGTTGGCCGCGAGCTGCGCGCCCGCCACTGGGACCAACAAAAACAGGCCGGCGTTGAATTACTGCCGGTGGGCGACTTTGCCTGGTACGACCATGTTCTGACCACCAGCCTGCTGCTCGGTAACGTGCCGGCTCGTCATCAGAACAAAGACGGCAGCGTCGATATCGATACGCTGTTCCGCATTGGTCGTGGTCGTGCGCCAACCGGCGAGCCTGCCGCCGCCGCTGAAATGACCAAATGGTTCAACACTAACTACCACTACATGGTGCCGGAATTTACCAAAGGTCAGCAGTTCAAACTGACCTGGGCTCAGCTGCTGGAAGAAGTCGACGAGGCGCTTGCGCTGGGCCATAACGTGAAGCCCGTGCTGCTGGGCCCGGTGACTTACCTGTGGCTGGGCAAAGTGAAGGGCGAACAGTTTGACCGCCTGAGCCTGCTGAAAGACATTCTGCCGGTTTACCAGCAGGTGCTGGCCGAGCTGGCGAAACGCGGCGTTGAATGGGTGCAGATCGACGAGCCTGCGCTGGTTCTGGAGCTGCCAAAGGCGTGGCTTGATGCGTTCAAACCAGCTTACGACGCGTTGACCGGCCAGGTTAAGCTGCTGCTAACTACCTATTTCGAAGGGGTGGGGCCAAACCTGGATACCATCACCGCGCTGCCGGTACAGGGCCTGCACGTAGACTTTGTTCACGGCAAAGATGATGTGAAAGAGATTCATCAGAAGCTGCCTGCAAACTGGCTGCTGTCTGCGGGCGTGATCAACGGCCGTAACGTCTGGCGTGCCGACCTGACGGAGAAATACGCTCAACTGAAAGACCTGGTGGGTAAACGTGACCTGTGGGTTGCCTCTTCCTGCTCCCTGCTGCACAGCCCAATCGACCTGAGCGTAGAGACTCGTCTGGATGCTGAAGTTAAAAGCTGGTTTGCCTTTGCCCTGCAGAAGTGTGCCGAGCTGTCCTTACTGACCGAAGCGCTGAACAGCGGCGATACTGCGAAAATTGCCGAATGGAGTGCGCCGATTCAGGCTCGCCGTCAGTCTAAGCGCGTGCACAATGCCGCAGTGGGCGAACGCCTGGCGAAAATCACCGCGCAGGACAGCCAGCGCCAGAGTTCCTATACCGCGCGTGCGGCGGCACAGCGTGAACGTTTCAATCTGCCGGCGTGGCCAACGACGACCATCGGCTCCTTCCCGCAAACGACCGAAATCCGTGGCCTGCGCCTGGACTTCAAGAAAGGGAAGCTGGATGCCAACAACTACCGCACCGGCATCGCCGAACACATTAAACAGGCGATTGCCGAGCAGGAGCGTCTGGGCCTGGACGTGCTGGTGCACGGCGAAGCCGAGCGTAACGACATGGTTGAGTACTTCGGCGAACATCTGGATGGTTTTGTGTTTACTCAGAATGGCTGGGTGCAGAGTTACGGCTCCCGCTGCGTTAAGCCGCCGATTGTTATCGGTGACATCAGCCGTCCTGAGCCAATCACCGTTGAGTGGGCGAAATACGCGCAGTCCCTGACCGACAAACCGGTAAAAGGCATGCTGACCGGCCCAGTCACGATTCTTTGCTGGTCCTTCCCGCGCGAAGATGTTTCTCGCGAGACTATCGCGAAGCAGATTGCCCTGGCCCTGCGTGATGAAGTGGCGGATCTGGAAGCTGCGGGTATCGGTATCATCCAGATTGATGAGCCCGCTCTGCGTGAAGGTTTACCGCTGCGTCAGTCCGACTGGCAGGCTTATCTGGCGTGGGGCGTGGAAGCCTTCCGACTGAACGCCGCCGTGGTGCGTGACGACACCCAGATCCATACCCATATGTGTTACTGCGAGTTCAACGACATCATGGACTCTATCGCGGCGCTGGATGCAGACGTGATAACCATCGAGACCTCTCGTTCCGATATGGATCTGCTAGAGTCGTTCAAAGAGTTCGAATACCCGAACGAAATCGGGCCGGGCGTGTATGACATTCACTCCCCAAACGTTCCGGATGTGGAGTGGATTGAAGCGTTACTGAAGAAAGCTGCGGAGTCCGTACCGGCAGAGCGCCTGTGGGTTAACCCGGACTGCGGCCTGAAAACGCGCGGATGGCCAGAAACTCGTGCGGCGTTGGCGAACATGGTGCAGGCGGCGCAGAACCTGCGTAGCGCATAGTTCTAAAAACAAAATGGGGGCAACTGGCCCCCGTTTTTCTATTTCCTCACGCCATACCGCTTAAACCAGGCCAGCATCCTTTCCCAGCCGTCTTTGGCCGACTCTTCATGGTAACTCGGGCGGTAATCTGCGTTAAAAGCATGGCCGGCTTCCGGGTAGACAATGATTTCCGCATTGGCATTTGCCGCTCGCAGCGCCTGGCGCATCGTCTCAACGCTTTCCTGAGAAATCCCGGTATCCTGGCCGCCATATAGGCCGAGCACCGGGGCATTAAGGTTGACGGCGATATCTACGGGATGATGCGGAGAGTTTAATGTTTTGTCTCCTACCAGCTTGCCGTACCACGCCACCGCGGCTTTAAGCTGTGGATTGTGCGCGGCATACAGCCAGGCAATGCGCCCGCCCCAGCAAAAACCGGTCACCATCAGGCGATGCGCGTCGCCTCCGTTACGGGAAGCCCAACTGGCCACATGGTCAAGGTCGCCCAGCACCTGATTGTCCGGCACTTTTGAAACCAGCCCGCTCAGCAACGTTGGAATATCGGCGAAGTCTCCCGGTTCGCCCTGGCGAAAGTAAAGTTCTGGCGCGATGGCCAGATACCCTTCAAGCGCCAGTCGGCGGCAAAGATCGCGGATATGTTCATGTACGCCAAAAATCTCCTGAACGACGATAACCACAGGAAGCGGCCCATCGGCATTTTTAGGCCGCGCGTGATAAGCCGGCATATTGTCGCCCTGGCTTGGAATGGATGTTTCCCCGGAAACAATGGCATCGTCCGGTGTTAACACGGTGGTGGAAGCGATGGGTGAGGCCGCCGGTGCGAAGCCTTCGCCCGGTGTGTTATGTGTTGTTTGCTTTTGTTTCATGGTTTTCTCCGAACCAGCATTAGCGCAGTGTGATAACTATAGCCAGGATTAGTAGCAAATCTGGTCGCCAAAAAACGCAGATGAAGTTCAAAAAATAGCCCGATCGATTCGTATGTGTGACTTTGGTCACTTATGTGAATACAAATAATGTAATTTGTTTCATTCAAAGTGAGCGTCATCACGAAATTATGCTCAGGGGTTCTGTAAAGTGTCGCTTTGCTTCTCCTGAAACCTACTCAACAGAGGAGTCTGTTATGTCCAAGTCTGATGTTTTCCATCTCGGCCTCACTAAAAATGACCTGCAAGGGGCTACGCTCGCCATCGTCCCTGGCGATCCTGAGCGTGTGGAAAAAATCGCCGCGCTGATGGACAAGCCGGTTAAGCTGGCTGCCCATCGTGAATTCACCTCCTGGCGTGCTGAGCTGGACGGTAAGCCGGTTATCATCTGTTCTACCGGCATCGGTGGCCCTTCTACTTCTATTGCGGTTGAAGAACTGGCGCAGCTTGGCATCCGTACTTTCCTGCGCGTCGGGACTACCGGTGCGATTCAGCCGAACATCAACGTGGGCGACGTGCTGGTGACTACCGCATCCGTTCGTCTTGACGGGGCCAGCCTGCACTTTGCGCCAATGGAATATCCGGCTGTGGCAGACTTCGCTTGTACCACTGCGCTGGTTGAAGCGGCAAAAGCCGTAGGTGCCACGACCCACATTGGCGTAACCGCCTCTTCAGACACCTTCTACCCGGGGCAGGAGCGTTACGATACGCTGTCCGGCCGCGTCGTTAGCCGCTTCAAGGGCTCGATGAAAGAGTGGCAGGAGATGGGCGTGATGAACTATGAAATGGAATCCGCCACGCTGTTGACCATGTGCTCCAGCCAGGGCCTGCGTGCGGGTATGGTTGCCGGGGTTATCGTGAACCGTACTCAGCAAGAGATCCCTAACGCGGAAACCATGAAGAAAACGGAAAGCCACGCGGTGAAAATCGTGGTCGAAGCGGCCCGTCGCCTGCTGTAGTTTTCCCTGTTTTCAATTCGAAGCCGGCGCTCGCCGGCTTTTTTTATGCTTTGCGTAGCGCCTTCCGGAAAATCCCTTTTCATCTGGACATTTATACAGCAGAATTTTATCTTGCCGCTGTTGGTATCGTTTTGGGGGAAGCATGGATATTTCACTGTTGTTTGGGCTGGGCATTGGGCTGGTGGGCTTACTGACCGGTTGGCTTATTGCCAGCCTGCGTGCGGCTCAGCGGCTGGCGGCTTTGCACGAAGAACAGCGTGAAATCTACGGGGAGCTTGCCGCCGCGCGCCAGGAGCTTCAGCAAAGCCAACACTGGCGGGAAGAGTGCGAGCAGCTTAACCGTGAAGTCCGTGCCCAAATGGAAATTAACAGCGGGCAGGAAGCTGACATCCGTGAATTAACCACGCTGCTGGAGCAAACGCGGCTCAATGCCGAAGATAAGCACCGTCAAATGCTCAACAGCGAGCAGCGCCTTAACGAGCAGTTTGAGAATCTGGCAAACCGTATTTTTGAGCAGAGCGGGCGCAAGGTAGAGGAACAGAATCGCCAAAGCCTGAATGTGCTCCTTTCGCCACTTCGCGAACAGCTCGACGGCTTCCGTCGCCAGGTCCAGGAGAGTTTTGGCCAGGAGGCGCGCGAGCGCCATACGCTAACGCACGAAATCCGCAATCTGCAGCAGCTCAACGCCCATATGGCGCAAGAGGCGCTGAACCTCACCAAAGCGCTGAAGGGCGACAACAAAACCCAGGGCAACTGGGGGGAAGTGGTGTTAACCCGCGTGCTTGAAGCTTCTGGCCTGCGCGAAGGTCATGAATACCAGACTCAGGTGAACATCCAGCTTGAGAACAACAGCCGTATGCAACCGGACGTCATTGTTCGCCTGCCGCAGGGCAAAGACGTTGTTATCGATGCGAAAATGACGCTGGTGGCTTATGAGCGCTACTTCAACGGTGAAGATGAACTCACGCGTGAAAGCGCGCTGAATGAGCATATTGCCGCTATCCGCAGCCATATTCGCCTTCTGGGCCGTAAGGATTACCAGCAACTGCCGGGGCTGCGTTCGCTGGACTACGTGCTGATGTTCATCCCGGTTGAACCCGCCTTCTTGCTGGCGATCGATCGCCAACCCGAGCTGATTAGCGAAGCGCTGAAAAACAACATTATGCTGGTCAGCCCGACGACGCTGCTGGTGGCGCTGCGTACCATTGCCAATTTGTGGCGCTATGAGCATCAAAGCCGTAACGCCCAGCAAATCGCCGAGCGCGCCGGGCGTCTGTACGACAAAATGCGCCTGTTCGTGGATGATATGTCCGCGATTGGCCAAAGCCTCGATAAGGCACAAGATAACTACCGTCAGGCGATGAAAAAGCTTTCGTCGGGGCGTGGAAATATCCTGGTTCAGGCAGAGGCATTTCGCGGGCTTGGGGTAGAAGTGAAGCGAGAGATTAACCCAGATCTGGTCGAACGTGCTCATCAGGGAGATGAAGATGATTCCGCACGGCTGGGCCACGAGAGCGCAGAATCAGCGCCCGAATTTGATGAATTTGCTTCACAACGCTCAGGAGAAGGGCGTTGAGCTAAGGTTTAGCCGCACGGTTGAATCATAGGGCTTTCGCGCCCATTCTGTTACACTTCCCGAACATTTTCTTGATTAAGCAGGCATTGAGATGGTTGATGAATCCCAGGAGTCCGGATCCAAGGAAACAACGCACTTTGGCTTCCGTACCGTAGCCAAAGAGCAGAAGGTCGATATGGTGGCGAACGTGTTCCACTCTGTTGCGGCGAAGTACGACGTAATGAACGACCTGATGTCTTTTGGTATCCACCGGTTGTGGAAACGTTACACGATTGACTGTAGCGGCGTACGTCGCGGCCAGCGCGTGCTGGACCTTGCGGGCGGCACGGGCGATCTGACGGCGAAATTCTCTCGCCTGGTGGGTGACACCGGTGAAGTGGTGCTGGCGGACATCAATGACTCGATGCTGAAAATGGGGCGCGAAAAGCTACGCAACATCGGCATTGTTGGGAACGTGAGATACGTGCAGGCCAACGCCGAAGCGCTGCCGTTCCCCGACAACACCTTTGACTGCATCACCATTTCATTTGGCCTGCGCAACGTCACAGACAAAGACGCCGCGCTGCGCTCAATGTTCCGCGTCCTCAAGCCTGGTGGCCGCCTGCTGGTGCTTGAGTTTTCCAAACCTGCCTTCGAACCGCTAAACAAAGCCTACGACGCATACTCCTTCCACATTCTGCCGCGCATTGGTGAGATGGTGGCACAGGATGGCGAAAGCTACCGCTACCTGGCAGAATCTATCCGCATGCATCCGGACCAGGAAACGCTCAAAGGGATGATGGAAGAAGCAGGTTTTGAAAACACCACCTATTACAATATGACCGGTGGGATTGTCGCCCTGCACCGTGGCTATAAATTTTAACCAGGGAGCCGCGATGCCGTTTATGCCGCTTATGACCGCCGGAATCGAAGGTGTGCTGAACACCTTCCTCTGGCGCGACCGTAGCCTGAAATCTGCGCGCCAGCGCCTGCAGGGCAAGACGCTGCGCATCAGCCTGAAAGAGTTTTCTGCCCCGCTGGTGCTGGCGTTCAGTGAACAACAGCTGGATGTCCTGAGCCAGTGGGAAGGCGAGGCGGATTGCCAGGTCACAACGCGTATTGGCGTATTGCCGAAGCTGCGCGATCGTCAACAGCTTACCGCCCTGATTCGCAGCGGTGAGCTGGAGGTTGAAGGTGACATTCAGGTTGTACAAAATCTGGCATCGCTAATGGATCTCGCGGAGTTTGACCCTGCGGAACTGCTGGCGCCCTACATCGGCGATATTGCCTCTGAAGGCATCAGTAAAATTGCCCGCCGCGGCGGCAAGCTGCTGCAGAAAGGATTTATTCGTAATCAGCAGTACCTCGGCGAAGTGCTCACCGAAGAGTGGCGCGTTGCGCCGGGTTCGCTGGAAGTTGCCTGGTTCGCAGAGGAAACCGAAGCGCTGGCCCGCTCGGTGGACTCACTCTCCGAACGGCTGGATAAGCTGGAGGGCAAATGACGCCAGGAGAAATTCGCCGCCTATATTTCATTGTCCGTACCTTCCTGAGCTATGGTCTCGATGAACTGATCCCCAAAATGCGCATTACGCTACCGCTACGCTTATGGCGGCGCTGCCTGTTCTGGATGCCTAACCGTCATCGTGATAAGCCTTTGGGCGAACGTCTTCGTCTTGCGCTGCAGGAGCTGGGACCCGTCTGGATCAAGCTCGGCCAGATGCTTTCCACCCGTCGCGATCTGTTCCCGCCGGTGATTGCCGACCAACTGGCGATGCTGCAGGACAGAGTTGCACCTTTTGACGGCGCGCTGGCGAAAAAACAGATTGAGCTGGCGATGGGCGGTCTTCCCGTTGAAAGCTGGTTCGACGACTTTGAAATCAAACCTCTGGCCTCAGCCTCTATTGCCCAGGTGCACACCGCGCGGCTGAAAGAGAACGGCAAAGAGATCGTGATTAAGGTGATTCGGCCTGACATCCTGCCGGTTATCAAGGCTGACATGAAGCTTATCTATCGCCTTGCTCGCTGGGTGCCTCGCCTGCTGCCGGATGGCCGCCGTTTACGCCCACTGGAAGTCGTGCGTGAATACGAAAAGACCTTGATAGATGAACTCAATTTGCTGCGTGAAGCGGCGAATGCCATCCAGCTGCGGCGTAACTTCGAAAATAGCCCAATGCTCTATGTGCCGGAGGTTTATTCGGATTACTGCAGCGAAAACATGATGGTGATGGAGCGGATTTACGGCATTCCGGTCTCCGATACCGTTGCGCTTGAGGCTCAGGGCACCAACATGAAGCTGCTTGCCGAACGTGGCGTGCAGGTCTTCTTTACGCAGGTCTTCCGCGACAGCTTCTTCCATGCGGACATGCATCCGGGCAATATCTTCGTGAGCTACGACCATCCGGATGATCCGCAATACATTGGTATTGACTGCGGCATCGTGGGCTCATTGAACAAAGACGATAAGCGCTATCTGGCGGAAAACTTTATCGCCTTCTTCAACCGTGATTACCGCAAAGTTGCCGAGCTGCACGTGGACTCCGGCTGGGTACCGCCGGACACAAACGTAGAAGATTTCGAGTTTGCTATTCGTACCGTCTGCGAGCCTATTTTCGAGAAGCCGCTGGCTGAGATATCTTTTGGTCACGTGCTACTGAACCTGTTCAACACCGCGCGTCGTTTCAACATGGAAGTTCAGCCACAGCTGGTTTTACTGCAAAAGACCCTTTTATACGTCGAAGGGGTTGGTCGACAGCTCTATCCACAGCTCGATTTGTGGAAAACGGCGAAACCTTTCCTGGAAAGTTGGATCAAAGATCAGGTTGGTATTCCTGCTCTGGTTCGGGCTTTTAAAGAGAAAGCACCCTTCTGGGTGGAAAAAATGCCGGAGTTGCCGGAACTGGTGTACAACAGTTTGCGCCAGGGCAAGCAATTACAGCATAGCGTTGATAAAATTCAGCGCGACCTGCAACTTCATCACGTGCGGCAGGGACAGTCGCGCTATCTGTTCGGTATCGGTGCTACGCTCATTCTGAGCGGCACGCTGCTGCTGATCAACAAGCCTGAGTGGGACTTTATGCCTGCCTGGCTGATGGCGGGGGGGATCGTTGTCTGGCTTATTGGCTGGCGGCGCTCTGCCTGAACTTTAATCGGAATTAACGGGTGATTGCCGTATAATAGCGGTTCTCATTGCCTTAACATCTTTCAGTCAGGAGTAGGTATGGGCATCAGTTGGCCACAATTGCTAATCATTGTTGTTATCGTTGTTTTATTGTTTGGCACCAAGAAACTAGGCTCTTTGGGTTCAGATCTCGGTGCTTCCATTAAAGGCTTCAAAAAAGCCATGGGCGACGACGACAGCAAAGAGAAAGAAAAGGGTGAGAAGGATGCTGATTTCACAGCGAAATCCCTCTCTGAAAAACCGAGCGACGTGAAAAAAGACGAAGCGAAAAGCAACGATAAAGAGCAGGTATAAACCGTGTTCGACATTGGTTTTGGCGAACTGCTGCTGGTGTTTGTGATTGGCCTGATTGTTTTGGGTCCACAGCGCTTACCGGTGGCGGTAAAAACAGTTGTTGGCTGGGTGCGCGCGCTGCGTTCACTTGCTACCACGGTGCAGAACGAACTCGTTCAGGAACTGAAGCTGCAGGAGCTGCAGGACAGCCTGAAAAAGGTCGAGAAAGCCAGTATGGATAATTTGACGCCCGAGCTAAAAGCGTCAATGGACGAACTGCGCCAGGCCGCTGAGTCGATGAAGCGTTCTTATACCCAGAACGATGCTGAAAAGAACAGTGACGAAGCCCACACCATCCATAACCCGCTGGTGAAGGATGAGCAGCAGAGTCATGACGGCGTGACGCCGGCCAGTGCAGCGCATCAGGCGAGCGCGCCTGATGCAGTACCGGCAGAGACGGTGTCTCCTGCGTCAACGGCTGTAGAGCACGTCGCTGAACCTGCCGTCGAGCCGCAGGTGAGGCCTCTGCCAGAAGCAACGCCTGTCGCGGCACCTACGCAACCTCCGAGTGAAAAATCGTAACCATGGCTGTTGAAGATACCCAACCGCTCATCAGCCATCTGATTGAGCTGCGTAAGCGCCTGCTGAACAGCATGATCGCCGTGCTGGTGATTTTCCTGGCGCTGGTCTATTTCGCCAACGACATTTATCAGGTGGTCTCTGCGCCGCTGATAAAACACATGCCGTTGGGGTCAACGATGATTGCGACCGATGTCGCCTCGCCGTTCTTTACCCCGATTAAATTAACCATTTACGTTTCGGTGTTCCTGGCAGCCCCGGTCATCCTGCACCAGATTTGGGCCTTTATTGCCCCTGCGCTGTACAAGCATGAACGTAAAATGGTGATGCCGCTGCTGTTCTCCAGCACGCTGCTGTTTTATATCGGCATTGCGTTTGCTTACTTCGTTGTCTTTCCGCTTGCCTTTGGCTTCCTGACGAAAACCGCGCCAATAGGGGTGGTGGTGTCAACGGACATCACGAAGTATCTCGACTTCGTGATGTCGCTCTTTATGGCCTTTGGCGTAGCGTTTGAAGTGCCCGTCGCCATTATCCTGCTGTGCTGGATGGGCGTGACGACGCCGGAGTCTCTGAAACAGAAACGCCCTTATATTCTGGTGGGTGCTTTTGTCGTCGGCATGCTGTTGACGCCGCCGGACGTTTTCTCGCAGACCCTTCTGGCGGTGCCGATGTACTGCCTGTTTGAGGTTGGCGTATTCTTCTCTCGCTTCTACGTCGGTAAAGGGCGGAACGGTGATGAAGAAGATGAGCCGGAGTCTGAAGAAGAGCGCTCTGAAAAAGAGCAGTAATTAAATAACCGCCCTCAGGGGCGGTTGTCGTTTGGAGGATGAGATGTTCGATATTGGCGTTAATCTAACCAGTTCACAATTTGCGAAAGACCATGCGGAAGTGGTCACGCGAGCGTGGCAGGCTGGCCTGAGCGGCATGATGTTGACCGGTACCAACCTCCATGAAAGTGAACAAGCGCTGCTCATGGCGCAGCGATACGACAACTGCTGGTCGACTGCTGGAGTGCACCCGCACGATGCCAGCCAGTGGAATGACGCGACTGCGGACGCCATTCGCCAGCTAGCTGCAGCCCCCCAGGTCGTCGCCATCGGCGAGTGCGGTCTTGATTTCAACCGCAACTTTTCTACACCGGCCGAGCAGGAGCGCGCTTTTACCGCGCAGCTGGCGTTGGCCGCTGAGCTCATGATGCCGGTATTTTTACACTGCCGGGATGCCCACGAACGTTTTTTAGCGCTGTTAGATCCGTGGCTGGATCAGCTGCCTGGCGTGGTGCTGCACTGTTTTACCGGTACTGAAGCAGAAGCGCGCGATTGCCTGCTGCGCGGGCTATTTATCGGCATTACCGGCTGGGTTTGCGATGAGCGTCGTGGCCTGGCCTTAAAAGAGTTACTTCCGGTCATCCCCGCTCAGCAACTGCTGCTGGAAACCGATGCGCCTTATTTGTTGCCCCGGGATTTACAACCAAAACCTGCGTCCCGCCGCAACGAACCCTGTTACCTGCCCCATATCCTGAATAAGGTAGCCGAATGGCGAGGTGAAGATCCGGCCTGGCTTGCGCAGGTAACAGATGACAACGCTCGTCGGTTATTCCGACTGGGTTTTAATCAGGAGAAAGTTAAATGAGCTATGCATTTCCCGGTACGTTTCCCGGTCGTCGTATGCGTCGCGTACGCCGCCATGACTTCAGCCGCCGCCTTGTGGCTGAAAACCAGCTGACGGTTAACGACCTTATCTACCCTGTGTTTGTCATGGAAGGCCACAACCAGCAGCAGGAAGTGCCGTCAATGCCGGGCGTTTATCGCATGACTATCGATCAACTGCTGAAAGAAGCAGAGGCGGTAGCGAAGCTGGGTGTGCCGGTGCTCTCCTTGTTCCCGGTTATCGAAAGTGATGGGAAATCGCTGCATGCTGAAGAAGCCTATAATCCAAACGGGCTGGTGCAGCGTGCCGTACGCGCGCTGAAAGATGCCGTGCCGGAGCTTGGGCTGTTGACCGACGTCGCGCTGGATCCGTACACCACTCACGGCCAGGACGGTGTCATTGACGCCGAGGGCTATGTTATCAACGACGTCACCCGCGAGATTCTGGTTCGTCAGGCGCTTTCCCATGCCGAAGCCGGGGCAGAGATAATCGCACCTAGCGATATGATGGACGGACGTATTGGCGCCATCCGTGATCAACTGGAAGCCGATGGCTTCGTGAATACACAGATCATGTCTTACGCAGCGAAATATGCCTCCTGCTACTACGGGCCGTTCCGGGATGCGATTGGCTCCTCCGGTAACCTGAAAGGCGGCAACAAGAAGACTTACCAGATGGATCCGGCCAACGGCGATGAAGCGCTGCAGGAAGTCGCGCAGGATCTGCAGGAAGGGGCTGATATGGTGATGGTGAAACCAGGGATGCCTTACCTCGACGTTGTGCGTCGCGTGAAAGACACCTTTGGCGTGCCGACCTTCGCCTATCAGGTCTCCGGTGAATACGCTATGCACATGGCGGCAATTCAGAATGGCTGGCTGGCCGAAAAACCAGCAATTATGGAATCTTTGATGTGCTTTAAACGTGCCGGAGCCGATGGCGTGCTGACGTATTTCTCAAAACGTGTTGCCCAGTGGCTGCACGATGAGCAAATGCAGCGCTAGTTGCCACTCGATGACAGAAAGGCCAGCATTTGCTGGCCTTTTTACATTAAACCTTACGGAAGTCAGTATTCCTGACGCTTTGCCGCACCTGCTTGTTCAATAAGTTCAGCAGCAACATCGAGCGGGCTTCGCCGTCGGGTTCGGCAAAGATTGCCTCTAACCCTTCGAAGGCGCCTTCGGTAATCACCACGCTATCGCCCGGGTACGGCGTTTCGGGGTCGGTGATGTCCTCGGCCTGAAAGTGAATCAGCTCATCAATCACTTTCTCCGGCACCGTTGCCGGCTGTGCGCCGAAGCGCACGAAGTGGCTGACGCCGCGGGTTGAATGAACCGTCGTGGTATGAATGGATTCCGGGTCGAACTCAACGAACAGATAATTAGGGAACAGGGGTTCACTGACCGCAGTTCTTTTGCCACGCACCATTTTTTCGAGCGTAATCATCGGCGTAAGGCAATTTACTGCCTGACGCTCAAGATGCTCTTTTGCGCGCAATAATTGACCACGTTTACAGTAAAGAAGGTACCAGGATTGCATAATTTCTCTTTTCGCCCGTTTAAGCGCGTCAGAATAACAAAACGTCTTCCGCAGAGATAGACAGCTCCAGTATAACCTGGCTAAGCGTGGCCGCTGGCGGCGAGTTTCACGCTAATTTAACAAAAATACAGCATGGCGGCGGTGAAGTCCGTATAATGACGGCAAAATCCGACGTCACGATAAATTGCATGAAATACCACGACCTACGCGAATTTCTTGCGCTGCTAGAGCAGCAGGGCGAACTCAAACGTATCGCATTGCCCGTCGATCCGAATCTGGAAATGACCGAAATTGCCGATCGCACTCTGCGAGCCGGCGGCCCGGCTCTGCTGTTTGAAAATCCCAAAGGCTACACCATGCCGGTGCTGTGCAACCTGTTTGGAACGCCGAAACGCGTGGCAATGGGCATGGGGCAGGAGGATGTCACCGCCCTGCGTGAAGTCGGAAAACTGCTGGCTTTCCTTAAAGAGCCGGAGCCACCAAAAGGTTTTCGCGACCTGTTTGATAAGCTACCGCAGTTTAAACAAGTTCTGAATATGCCCACCAAGCGTCTGCGTAACGCGCCCTGCCAGGAACAAATCTGGGAAGGTGATGAAGTCGACCTGAATCGTATTCCGATCATGCGCTGCTGGCCTGAAGACGTTGCTCCGCTAATTACCTGGGGCTTAACGGTGACCCGTGGCCCGCACAAAGAACGCCAGAATCTGGGTATTTACCGCCAGCAGCTAATTGGCAAGAATAAGCTGATTATGCGCTGGTTATCCCACCGTGGCGGTGCCCTGGACTTCCAGGAGTGGTGTGAGGCTCATCCGGGCGAGCGTTTCCCTGTCTCCGTAGCGTTGGGCGCCGATCCGGCAACCATTCTGGGGGCCGTGACGCCGGTGCCTGACACGCTTTCTGAATACGCCTTTGCCGGGCTGCTGCGTGGCACAAAAACCGAGGTTGTGAAGTGTATTTCTAATGACCTTGAGGTGCCCGCGGGCGCGGAAATCGTTCTCGAGGGCTATATTGAGCCGGGCGAGATGGCGCCGGAAGGCCCTTACGGTGACCACACGGGTTACTACAATGAAGTCGACAGCTTCCCGGTGTTTACCGTGACTCACGTTACCCAGCGGCAGGATGCGATTTATCATTCTACGTATACCGGCCGCCCGCCGGATGAACCTGCGGTACTGGGCGTCGCGCTCAATGAAGTGCTGGTACCTATCCTGCAAAAGCAGTTCCCGGAAATTATCGATTTCTACCTGCCGCCTGAAGGGTGTTCATACCGGCTGGCGGTGGTGACGATTAAAAAGCAGTATGCCGGGCATGCTAAGCGGGTGATGATGGGCGTGTGGTCCTTCCTGCGCCAGTTTATGTACACCAAATTCGTTATCGTTTGCGATGACGATGTTAATGCGCGCGACTGGAACGATGTTATCTGGGCGATCACTACTCGCATGGATCCGTCCCGTGATACGGTGCTGGTGGAAAACACGCCGATAGACTATCTGGACTTTGCCTCCCCGGTTTCCGGGTTGGGCTCTAAAATGGGACTGGACGCCACCAATAAATGGCCGGGCGAAACCCAGCGTGAATGGGGGCGCCCAATCAAGAAAGATGTTGAGGTATGCGCGCGTATTGATGCAATCTGGGATGAACTGGCTATTTTTGATAACGACAAAGGCGCCTGAGCGGCGACCTTTACGGTTTAGCATTATTGACCCGACAGAGGGGACGCATGACAACCTTAAGCTGTAAAGTGAACTCGGTAGAAGCGATAACCGACACGGTGTATCGCGTTCGATTGCTGCCGGAAGGCGATTTCTCATTCCAGGCCGGGCAGTATTTGATGGTGGTGATGGACGAACGGGATAAACGCCCGTTCTCTATGGCATCCACGCCGAGCGAGCATGAGTTCATTGAGCTGCACATCGGTGCTTCGGAGCTCAACCTCTACGCCATGGCGGTCATGGACCGTATTCTGAAAGAGCAGGAAATTGTGGTTGATATGCCACACGGCGATGCTTGGCTGCGTGAAGATGAAGAGCGCCCGCTGATTCTGATTGCCGGGGGAACGGGGTTCTCTTACGTGCGCTCTATTCTGCTGACCGCGCTGGCGCGTAATCCGCAGCGTGAAATTGCCATTTACTGGGGCGGCCGTGAAGAGAAACATCTTTACGATCTGGCCGAGCTTGAGGGGCTTACCCTACAGCACCAGAACCTGCGTGTTGAAGCCGTGGTTGAGCAGCCGGAAGAAGGCTGGCGTGGCCGCAGCGGGACAGTACTGACCGCCGTTATGCAGGATTACAGTTCACTGAGCGGGCACGATATTTATATCGCGGGTCGTTTCGAAATGGCGAAAATCGCCCGGGACCTGTTCTGTAACGAGCGCGGTGCGTTGGTTGATCACATGTTCGGCGACGCGTTCTCCTTTATCTAAGGTTGTTCGTCGTCAGAATAAGCCACCGCATCGTCGGTGGTTTTTTTTATCTTTCAGAAATAAAAAACCCGCCCCTGACAGGCGGGAAACACGGCAACTAAACCCAGTTTCGTTTTTTATTAAACGCGTTCAAATACGGTCGCGATACCCTGACCCAGGCCGATACACATCGTAGCCAGGCCAAACTGCGCGTCGCGGCGCTCCATCAGGTTGATAAGCGTGGTGCTGATGCGTGAGCCGGAGCAGCCCAGCGGATGACCCAGCGCGATCGCGCCCCCGTTCAGGTTGATCTTCTCGTCGATCTTGTCCATCAGCCCCAGATCTTTAATGCACGGCAGGATCTGGGCGGCAAACGCTTCGTTCATTTCAAACAGGTCGATATCCTGCGCCGTCAGGCCTGCTTTTTTTAGCGCCAGCCTTGATGCCGGCACCGGACCGTAACCCATGATGGACGGATCGCAGCCGACGACGGCCATAGACCGCACGCGAGCGCGGATTTTCAGGCCCAGCTCTTTGGCGCGTGATTCGCTCATCAGCAGCATCGCGGATGCACCATCGGACAGCGCCGAAGATGTGCCAGCGGTGACGGTCCCATTGACCGGGTCGAAAGCAGGTTTTAGCGCCGCCAGACCTTCAACCGTGGTTTCCGGGCGAATGACTTCGTCGAAGTCATAGCGTTTCAGAACGCCGTCGGCATCGTGGCCGCTGGTTGGCATAATCTCGGCTTTAAAGTGTCCAGCTTCCGTTGCGGCCCAGGCACGCTGATGCGAGCGGGCGGCAAACTGATCCTGCATTTCGCGGCTGATGCCGTGGATACGGGAGAGCATTTCAGCCGTGAGGCCCATCATACCGGCGGCTTTTGCCACGTTGCGGCTCAGGCCTGGATGGAAGTCAATGCCGTGGCTCATCGGCACGTGGCCCATGTGCTCTACGCCGCCAATCAGGCAAGCATGCGCATCGCCGGTTTGAATCATGCGTGCGGCATCGTGCAGCGCCTGCATTGAAGATCCGCACAGACGGTTCACCGTGGTGGCCGGGACCGAATGGGGGATTTCCGCCAGCAAAGACGCGTTGCGTGCAATATTGAAGCCCTGTTCCAGCGTCTGCTGTACGCAGCCCCAGTAAATATCATCCAGCGCGGCCGCTTCGAGCGCCGGGTTGCGGGACAATATGCTGCGCATCAGGTGCGCCGACAGATCCTCTGCGCGAACGTTGCGGAATGCGCCGCCTTTAGAGCGGCCCATCGGCGTACGGATGGCATCAACAATAACAACCTTTTCCATAATCACTCCTCAGGCGCTTTTCAGGTCACTGGCCGGGCGGGCAGGCTCAACCGGCGGATAGTACGGCTCATTGCGTGATGCTTTGGCCTTCAGGCCTTCAGGCACGACGTACAGCGGGCCGAGGTTTTGGTACTGCTGCGCCATATCGAAATATTTCGCGCTGCCCAGGGTATCCAGCCAGCGGAATGCACCACCGTGGAACGGAGGGAAACCGAGGCCGTAAACCAGCGCCATATCGGCTTCCGCCGGGCTGGCAATCACGCCTTCTTCGAGGCAACGAACGACTTCGTTGACCATCGGGATCATCATGCGGGCGATAATTTCTTCGTCACTAAAGTTACGCTTCGGCTGGCTGACTTCTGCCAGCAGGCTATCGACAGCTTCGTCCTGCTCTTTGCGCGGTTTGCCTTTGCTGTCTTCTTTAAAGCGGTAGAAGCCCTGCTGGGTTTTCTGGCCGTAGCGCCCGGCATCGAACAGAACGTCTATCGCGTCGCGGTAATCTTTGCTCATGCGCTGCGGGAAGCCTGCGGCCATCACTGCCTGAGCGTGATGGGCGGTATCAATCCCGACCACGTCCAGCAGGTAAGCCGGGCCCATTGGCCAGCCGAACTGTTTTTCCATCACTTTATCAATCTGGCGGAAGTCTGCGCCGTCGCGCAGCAGTTGGCTAAAGCCTGCGAAGTAGGGGAACAGCACGCGGTTCACAAAGAAGCCCGGGCAGTCGTTTACCACGATAGGCGTTTTGCCCATTTTGCTCGCCCAGGCTACCACTTTGGCAATCGTCACGTCCGAGGTTTTCTCCCCACGAATGACCTCAACCAGCGGCATACGGTGAACCGGGTTAAAGAAGTGCATGCCGCAGAAGTTTTCCGGGCGTTTCAGCCCGCTTGCCAGTTCGCTAATAGGAATGGTGGAGGTGTTGGAAGCCAGAACGGCGTCCGGGCGAACCTTATCTTCGGTTTCTGCCAGCACCGCCTTTTTCACTTTCGGGTTTTCAACCACGGCTTCGACAACGACGTCTACACGATCAAACCCGGCATATTCCAGCGTTGGCTGAATGGTCGAAATAACCTGCGCCAGCTTCATGCCGTCAATTTTGCCGCGTTCAAGCTGCTTGTTCAGCAGCTTGCTGGCTTCGTTAATGCCCAGCGCCAGCGACTTCTCATTAATGTCCTTCATTAATACCGGCACGCCTTTCCAGGCAGACTGGTAGGCAATGCCGCCGCCCATAATGCCCGCGCCGAGTACGGCCGCGTGTTTAGGCGTTTCAATATCTTTGGTGAGCTTTTTCGCCTGACCTTTAACAAACTGATCGTTCAGGAAGATGCCGACCAGCGCGCGGGCTTCATTGGAACGAGCCAGCGGCACAAAGCTTTGGGTTTCCAGCTTCAGGGCTTCATCACGACCAAGGCCAGCGGCGGCTTCAATCGTTTTTACCGCGGTCATCGGGGCCGGATAATGTTTACCGGCGATCTGTGCCACCATGCCTTTGGCGATGGTAAAGCTCATGCCGGCTTCAATTTTGCTCAGTTTCAGCGGTTGCAGTTTCGGCGCGCGCTTAGCCTGCCAGTCCAGCTCGCCATTGATTGCCTGACGAAGAATCGCCAGCGCACCGTCGCGCAGCTTTTCGGTTTTCACTACGCCATCAACCAGGCCCAGCTTTTGCGCTTCTGCCGCACCGACGTCTTTGCCCGCGGTAATAATTTCAAGCGCGCTATCCGCACCTAACAAACGAGGCAGGCGAACGGAACCGCCGAAGCCTGGCATGATGCCTAACTTGGTTTCCGGCAGGCCAATGCGGGCATCCGTTGTGGCCAGGCGGTAATCCGTCGCCAGTACGCATTCGCATCCGCCGCCCAGCGCATAGCCATTCACGGCTGCGATGGTCGGGACAGGCAGATCTTCCAGGCGGTTAAATACGCTGTTGGCGAACTGCAGCCAGTGGGTCAGCTGTTCGGCAGGGACCAGGAACAGCGAGAGGAATTCGGTAATGTCGGCGCCAACGATAAAGGCGGACTTGCTGGAGCTCAGCAGCAGGCCTTTGAGGTTCGGCTGCTTTTCAAGCACGGTCAGCGCTTCGCCGAGGCTGGCGACGGTCGCCGTATCCAGCTTGTTGACGGAGCCGGGGGCATCAAACACCAGTTCGGCAATGCCGTCTTCCAGCCAGTCGAGATGTAGGGTTTCACCTTGGTAGAGCATGTCAGTCTCCTGAATCCAGCAATGGGATCTGGTCGTACCAGATGAAGCGGAGTGTGGAATTGATGTTAATGAAATGCAAATTTCTCTTTAAATATTTGCAAACTCGATCACAGGAGGCGGAAATAACTCGACGGTTTGTACGGTATGCTAAGATGCGTGGCGAACAGGTACAAAAAACAGAAGGATAAATTATGGAATCACTGGCCGCGCTGTACAAAGATCATGTGGCAACGCTACAGGAGCGTACCCGCAACGTTCTGGCGCGTTTTAACCTTGATGCATTACTTATTCACTCCGGGGAGCTGTTCAACGTTTTCCTCGATGATCATGCCTATCCGTTTAAAGTTAACCCGCAATTTAAGGCGTGGGTGCCGGTCACTCAGGTACCCAACTGCTGGCTGCTGGTGGACGGCGTGAATAAGCCGAAGCTGTGGTTCTATCTGCCGGTAGATTACTGGCACAACGTGGAGCCGCTGCCGGAATCCTTCTGGACCGATGATATTGAAGTGATCGCGCTACCAAAAGCCGACGGTATTGGCAGTCAACTGCCTGCTGCGCGCGGCAACATCGGTTATATTGGCCCGGTGCCGGAGCGTGCGTTACAGCTGGATATCACTCCAGCCAATATCAACCCGAAAGGGGTTATCGATTACCTGCATTACTATCGCGCCTATAAAACGGACTACGAACTGTCCTGCATGCGTGAAGCGCAGAAAACGGCGGTTGTGGGCCATCGTGCTGCGCATGAAGCCTTCCTGTCTGGTATGAGCGAGTTCGATATTAACATCGCTTATCTGACGGCAACCGGCCACCGCGATACTGACGTGCCTTATGGCAATATCGTGGCGCTCAATGAGCATGCCTCCGTACTGCACTACACCAAGCTGGATCACCGCGTACCTGCCGAAATCCGCAGTTTCCTGCTGGATGCCGGGGCAGAATATAACGGCTATGCCGCCGACCTGACCCGCACCTGGACCACCCATGGTGACAGCGATTTCGCTCATCTGATTAAAGATGTGAACGAAGAGCAACTGGCGCTTATCGATACCATGAAGTCCGGCGTGCGCTACACCGACTACCACATCCAGTTCCATCAGCGCCTGGCTAAGCTGCTGCGCCGCCACAAGCTGGTGAACGACATCAGTGAAGAGGCGATGCTGGAAGCCGGGATCACCACGCCGTTCATGCCTCACGGCATCGGGCATCCGCTGGGCCTGCAGGTTCATGACGTAGCCGGGTTTATGCAGGACGATACCGGGACGCATCTGGCAGCACCTTCCCAGCATCCTTACCTGCGCTGTACCCGTGTGCTGGAACCTCGCATGGTGCTGACCATCGAGCCTGGCCTGTACTTCATTGAATCGTTGCTGGCACCGTGGCGTGAAGGGCAATACAGCAAGCACTTCGACTGGAAGCGCATTGAAGCCCTGAAGCCGTTTGGCGGCATTCGTATTGAAGATAACGTGGTTATCTATGAAAACAGCACCGAAAACATGACGCGTAACCTGAAGCTCGCGTAATGGAAAGCTGGCCAATCCCCGCTGAGCCCGTCACGGTCAGCGAGGAGATTAAGAAAAGCCGCTTTATTACCCTTGTTGCTCATACAGACGGGGTAATAGCGGCGAAAGCGTTTGTTGAGAAGGCCCGGGCCGAACACCCGGACGCCCGGCACCACTGCTGGGCGTGGGTTGCTGGCGCGCCGGATGACTCGCAGCAGCTCGGTTTCTCGGATGATGGCGAACCTGCCGGCACCGCAGGGAAACCCATCCTGGCTCAGCTGATGGGCAAAGGCATTGGTGAAATCACGGCGGTTGTAGTGCGCTATTATGGCGGGGTGAAGCTGGGCACGGGTGGCCTGGTGAAAGCCTACGGCGGAGGCGTACAGCTGGCGTTAAACCAGCTTCCGACAGTGCTCAAAGTGCCGTTAACCGAATATACTTTGCAGTGCGACTATTCGCAGCTGGCGGGTGTGGAAGCGCTGCTCAAGCAAAGTGATGGTCTTATCGTGGAAAGCGACTTCCAGGTCGCCGTTGATCTGCGCGTAGCATTGCCGCAAACCCAGGTGGCTGCTTTCAGCGCCAGGCTGAGTGATTTTAGCCGCGGTGCATTGCATTTATTGCCGTTTGAACAATAATCCCACCTCGTTATTTATAGATATTTAAGGAAGCGGCTGAAATGCATTTTCGCGCCATAACCCGAATCGTTGGTCTGTTGGTTATCCTCTTTTCCGGAACCATGATACTCCCCGGCTTAGTGGCTCTAATCTATCGCGATGGTGCCGGCCGCGCTTTTACCCAAACCTTCTTCGTTGCTCTGGCAATCGGCTCTCTGCTGTGGTGGCCTAACCGCCGCGAGAAGAGGGAGCTAAAACCCAAAGAGGGTTTCCTGATCGTTGTGCTGTTCTGGACCGTGCTGGGCAGCGTGGGTGCGCTGCCGTTTGTCTTCGCCGAGCGGCCGAATCTGACGGTAACAGACGCCTTTTTTGAGTCCTTTTCTGGCCTGACGACCACCGGCGCAACAACGCTGGTGGGGCTGGATTCTTTACCTCACGCCATTCTCTTTTACCGTCAGATGCTGCAATGGTTCGGCGGGATGGGGATCATTGTCCTGGCTGTGGCCATCTTGCCTATTCTTGGCGTCGGGGGGTTGCAGCTCTACCGGGCAGAAATGCCGGGGCCGCTAAAAGATAACAAAATGCGCCCGCGAATTGCCGAAACGGCAAAGACGCTGTGGCTTATTTACGTCCTGCTGACGATTGCCTGCGCGCTTGCGCTTTGGTTTGCCGGTATGCCGGCGTTTGACGCTATCGGGCATAGTTTCTCTACTATTGCGATTGGCGGCTTCTCAACTCACGACGCCAGCGTGGGCTACTTCAATAGCCCAACAATCAATACCATCATCGCTATCTTCCTGCTGATCTCCGGCTGTAACTATAGCCTGCACTTCGCTGTGCTCAGCGGACGCAGCCTGAAGGTGTACTGGCGTGACCCGGAATTTCGTATGTTCATCGGCGTGCAGCTATCGCTGGTTCTGGTCTGTACGCTGGTGCTTTGGTTCCACAATACCTACCAGTCAGCCTGGCAGACCTTAAACCAGGCCTTCTTCCAGGTCGTATCGATGGCAACCACCGCAGGCTTTACCACGGATAGCATTGCCCGCTGGCCACTATTCTTGCCGGTATTGCTGCTTTGTTCTGCTTTCATTGGGGGCTGTGCGGGTTCTACCGGCGGCGGCCTGAAAGTTATTCGTATCCTGCTGCTGTTCAAACAAGGTAACCGCGAGCTGAAACGCCTGGTGCATCCGAATGCGGTTTACAGCATTAAACTTGGGAACCGGGCCCTGCCGGAGAGAATCCTCGAAGCCGTATGGGGATTCTTCTCTGCTTATGCGCTGGTGTTTATTGTCAGTATGCTGGCCATCATCGCGACCGGCGTCGATGACTTCTCAGCATTCGCCTCGGTAGCGGCAACGCTCAATAACCTTGGTCCCGGCCTTGGCGTGGTGGCCGATAACTTTGCCAGCATGAATCCCGTCGCCAAATGGATCCTGATTGTGAATATGCTGTTTGGTCGTCTGGAAGTGTTTACCCTGTTAGTACTGTTCACGCCTACTTTCTGGCGAGAGTAACCGGAGCCTGTGTGAAAACCTTAATTCTGTTTTCGACCCGAGATGGTCAAACTCGTGAGATTGCTTCCTATATCTCTTCTGAACTGAAAGAGTTGGGCGTTGAGAGTGATGTGGTGAATCTCCATCGCTGCGAGGATATCGCCTGGGCTAACTACGACCGGGTAATTATTGGTGCCTCTATTCGCTACGGGCATTTCCATGCCTCCGTCGAGGCGTTTGTGAAAAAGCATCAGCTGCAGCTGAAGGAGCGTGCGAGTGCATTTTTCGCAGTCAACCTGGTTGCCCGTAAACCAGAGAAGCGTTCGCCACAGACAAATCCCTACACCCGCAAGTTTTTGCTTAACTCGGTTTGGCAGCCTGACCATTGTGCCGTGTTTGCAGGTGCGCTGCGTTATCCACGTTATGGTTGGTTAGACCGCTTCATGATCCGCTTAATTATGAAAATGACCGACGGTGAAACGGATACCAGTAAAGAAGTGGTTTATACCGATTGGCAGCAGGTAGCCCGTTTTGCCCATGAAATTGCGCAGTTAAGCACCAAATAGTGTTGTAAATAAGCGGGTTGGCGAAAAAGAATACGGTCAGAAAGTTTTTTTAAATAAACGCTTGTCACCGCCGAAGAACTCCCTATAATGCGCCTCCACTGACACGGAACAACGGCTTGTAAAGCGGCGTGTCAGGCGGAGTGAAGCGGAAAATAAATGCTTGACTACGCAGCGGGAAAGCGTAATATGCACAGCCCGCGCTACTGAGAAAGTAG